>JBCBUN010000262.1:0-3665 GCA_039818145.1 Pseudomonadota bacterium | reverse complement strand
GTGGCACTTGCTGCGTTGCTGACCGGTGCGGGCACTGTTGCTGCTCTTGCCAATGTTGGTTCCGGTCTTGTGGGCAACTCGGTCACCGTGACCGGCCCTGATGGCGCAAGCGTCATTCTGTACTACCCAGATGCATCCACCGTTGAGCGCCAGGCTCCTGATGGCTCCACAGCCTCAGGCACATGGTCCGTCAATGGTCAGGACATCTGCACAGCGTTCCCGGGCGAAGAAGAAGCCTGCGTGACCGTAACTGAAGAAGCACCGACCGTTGGTGCGTCAGGCGAGATTCCAGGCGAAGCTGGTGTCAGCACCTGGGCTGTGACTGAAGGCAAAGGCTTCTAAGCCAAGCTGAGACCTTTGCCCCAGGGCAAGTGAACGGGCGGGAGTGCTGAAAAGCGCTTCCGCCTTTTTCATTGCGGATGGCGAAGCGGTTCTCCGCTGCGCCCCACCCGACCTATTCGCCACCAAAGTGTTTGACGATCGACATGCCCAGCATGGGGCCTGCCACCGCCGCAACAATGATCGGCACCCAGAACTCGCCCAGTCCATAAAGTACCGCAGCACCGACCAAAAGGATCAGATTGATAAGGATTGAGCCCATTTGCGTTCCATTCCTGCGACCTGTCTCCAACCGGTGCCACAGGCCTTGCCCACCCCCGATTGCCCGGCCATCCTATTCCAATTCGTCGTCTAATCGGGGCCTAAATCGATGCCGGACCGCCAGATCAAGAAGCTGCTCGTTGCCAATCGCAGTGAAATTGCCATTCGCGTGATGCGAGCGGCCGCCGAGCGCGACATCGAAACAGTGGCCGTCTATTCCGAACAGGACCGGCTGGCGCTGCACCGGTTCAAGGCCGACGAGAGCTATCTGATCGGCGAGGGCCGTGGACCGGTCGAAGCCTATCTCTTCATCGATGAAATGATCCGCGTGGCGAAAGAGGCCGGCGCCGATGCTGTTCATCCCGGTTATGGCTTTCTGTCGGAGCGCCCGGACTTCGTAGAAGCATGCGCTGAGGCCGGCATTACCTTCGTAGGGCCGCCTGCGGAGGTGATGAAGCGCCTTGGCAACAAGGTGTCGGCCCGCAATCTCGCCATAGAGGCCGGCGTGCCGGTTGTGCCGGCGTCAGATGCCCTTCCCGCCGACCTGGACGAGGTCGCAGCCATTGCCGACAACATCGGCTACCCGCTGATGCTGAAGGCAAGCTGGGGCGGCGGCGGGCGTGGCATGCGCCGCATTTACACCGCGGATGAACTGAAGGGCCAAGTGCAGGCCGGGCGCAGCGAAGCCAAGGCGGCGTTTGGCAATGACGAGGTCTATCTCGAAAAACTGGTGGAGCGTGCACGGCACGTGGAAGTGCAGCTCCTGGGAGATTCGCACGGCAATGTCATTCACCTTTATGAGCGCGACTGCTCTGTTCAGCGTCGCAACCAGAAAGTGGTTGAGCGCGCGCCAGCGCCCTATCTTGACGAGGCGCAGCGGCAGGAAGTGTGCAATGCCGCCCTGAAGCTGGCAGAGGCTGCCAATTATCAAAATGCCGGCACCGCTGAGTTCCTGATGGATATGCAGACCGGTGCGTTCTATTTCATAGAGGTCAATCCCCGTATTCAGGTGGAGCACACGGTCACCGAAGAAGTAACCGGCGTCGATGTGGTGAAGGCGCAACTGGCGGTTGCCGAAGGGGCCAAGATCGGTGACGGGTCTATTCCCGCGCAGGCAGATGTGCATCTCAACGGCCATGCCATGCAGTGCCGGATTACCACCGAAGACCCGGAACAGAACTTCATTCCGGACCATGGCCGCATTCAGATTTATCGCGGCGCCAACGGCTTTGGCATAAGGCTGGATGGCGGCACGGCCTATTCCGGCGCGCTCATCAACCGCTACTACGATTCCATGCTGGAGAAAGTCACCGCCTGGGCGCCAACGCAGGATGAATGCATCAAGCGGATGCGGCGCGCGCTGGGCGAATTTCGTATTCGCGGGGTGCAGACCAACATCGCGTTTCTTGAGAACCTCATCGACCATCCGGAATTTCTGGCGCTCAATTATTCGACACGATTCATCGACGAAACGCCGGAGCTGTTTGACTTCAAGCCACGCAAGGACCGGGCGACGCGGCTGCTGAAATTCATCGGCGAGGTGACTGTCAACGGCAACCCGGAAACCAAGGACGCCGCTGACACCGTATCGCGCGCCATTGTTCATCCGCCGCGTCTTGAGACCCAGACACCTCCGGACGGCACAAAGCAGCTGCTTGATGCCATGGGACCGCAGAAATTCGCGCAGTGGATGCGGGACGAAAAACGCCTGCTGGTAACCGATACCACCATGCGTGACGCGCACCAGTCCCTGCTCGCCACGCGTATGCGGACCAACGACATCGTGGCCATCGCGCCCTACATGGCACGCGCCATGCCGGAACTGTTTTCGGTCGAATGCTGGGGCGGGGCCACGTTTGATGTTGCCATGCGCTTTTTGCATGAAGACCCGTGGTCGCGGCTGCATCAGCTACGCGAAGCGATGCCGAATGTGCTGACGCAGATGTTGCTGCGCTCGGCCAATGCGGTTGGCTACACCAACTATCCCGACAATGTGGTGAGCTATTTCATTGACCGGGCGGCGGACGCGGGTATTGACCTGTTCCGCGTGTTCGACTGCCTTAACGTGGCGGAGAACATGGTGCCGGCCATTGAAGAAGTGGCGAAGACCGGCAAGCTGTGTGAAGCAGCCATCTGTTACTCGGGTGATCTCACCAACCCGGCCGAAACCAAGTACACGCTCGATTACTATCTAGCCTTGGCCAAGCAGTTTGAGGCGGCCGGCGCGCATATCATCGGCGTCAAGGACATGGCCGGGCTGTGCAAGCCCGCTGCCATCCGCGAACTGGTGACAGCCCTGCGGCAGGAAACAGACCTGCCGATCCATTTCCATACGCACGATACGTCCGGTGCGGCGGCGGCCAGCGTGCTGGCGGCGTCTGACGCAGGCGTTGATGCGGTTGATGCAGCCATCGACTCCATGTCCGGCGTGACGTCACAGCCCAATCTTGGTTCCATCGCCGCTGCCCTGCGCCATCAGGAGCGGGACACGGGGCTGGACGCGGACGCGCTGATTGCCGTCACGACCTATTGGGAGCAGGTCCGCAAGCATTACGGGCCTTATGAGAGCGACATTCGCGCGGGCACGTCTGATGTCTATCGCCATGAAATTCCCGGTGGTCAGTACACGAACCTTCGCCAGCAGGCCAAGGCCATGGGGCTGGACCACCGCTGGCCGGAAGTGGCCGGGGCCTATGCGGCGGTCAACAAACTGCTAGGCAACATCGTGAAGGTGACGCCGTCTTCCAAGGTGGTGGGGGATCTGGCGCTCTACATGATGTCGTCAGGGCTGACCGTGGAAGACGTGCTGGACCCGGACAAGGACATTGCCTTTCCTGAAAGCGTCATCCAGCTCCTCAATGGTGAACTGGGCACACCGCCCGGCGGCTTCCCGGATGACATCACCAACCGGGTGCTCAAAGGTAAGACACCGCTCACCGGTCGGCCCGGGGCGCATCTGCCACCGGCTGACCTTGAGGCGGAACGCGCCAAGGCGGCGGACGCAGTGGGCCGCGACATTAGTGACGAGGACTTAGCCGCCTATCTCATGTACCCGAAAGTGTTCA
>JBCBUN010000261.1:0-3666 GCA_039818145.1 Pseudomonadota bacterium | reverse complement strand
TAGCTCAGGAAACCACGACGGCATCTGCCGTCGAGCTGGATCCGGTAGTGATCACGGCGACAAGGTCCCCGCAGCCCGAAAGCGAGCTGGCAGGCAACACGGCAGTTGTAGAAAGCAGCGAGATAGAACTCGTCAGCCAGGACAATCCGGCAGAACTGCTCAATCGCGTGCCGGGTGTCTACGTCCATTCAAATGACGGGCAGGAACATCTGACCTCCATTCGTTCACCGGTCCTCACCGGTGGTGCAGGACAGGGCTCATTCCTCTATCTCGAAGATGGCATCCCGCTTCGGGCGGCAGGTTGGGGCAACGTCAACGGACTGTTCGATGCGCAGTTTGAAACAGCGGAGCGCATCGAAGTCGTGCGCGGACCCGGCTCAGCGCTGTACGGATCCAACGCCGTACACGGCCTCATCAACGTCATCACGCCGGACCCGAGTTTTGTGGCCAAGCGGACGCTATCTTTTGAGACAGGCGGCCACCGCGACAAGGGCACTGCGGATGTAACCGGAGCCATTACGGACAACACAGCCTATCGCGCCAGCGTTGCCTTGCTTGAAGATGAGAGCTTCCGCGAACACGCCAGTGTGGGCCAGCAGAAGGCGACCATAAGCCTCCTGCACGAGTCCGGCGCCGACACCTTCAAGTTTCTCGTGTCCGGTCAGAACCTGAACCAGGAAACGGCAGGGTTCATTCGCGGATTTGAAGCCTATCGCCAAAGCGACATTGCGCGGTCAAACCCAAATCCTGAAGCGTTCCGCGATGCCTGGTCTCTGCGCACGTCGTTGCGCTGGGACCGTGACTTCAGCCCGGCAATGACCCTGTCTGTCACGCCGTTTGCGCGCGTCAACGACATGGAATTTCTGCGCCACTTTGTGCCCGACCAGTCCCTGGAAGAAACCGGGCACTGGAGCGCCGGCGCGCTGACGTCTCTGTATGTGGACCTCGAAGGTGGCCACTCAATCGTTGCAGGCCTCGACCTTGAGTACACCAATGGCTACCTCAAGGAGACCCAGTCGCGGCCAACCTTCGGCACCTTTACGCAAGGCATACATTACGACTTTGAAGCAACACAGACCGTTGTCGCTCCTTATGTTCATGCGGAATGGCAGGTTGCCCCGAAGACCCGCGTCACCACCGGCGTGCGCTTCGACTGGACGCGCTATGACTATGACAACAAGACCGCATCCAACACGGTCGGCCGTTTCCAGCGCGCTGCCGACCGCACGGACGACTTCTTCAACGTCACGCCGAAACTCGGCATCGTCCATGAGGTAAAGGAAGGCACTGAGGTCTACGCCAACATCGCCCGTGCCGCGCGGGCACCGCAGGTAACTGACCTCTATCGCCTGCAACGCAATCAGGTCGTCGGCGACATCGATTCAGAAACACTGGACAGCTATGAGATCGGCGCACGTACGCAGTTTGGTCCCATCTCCGCGTCACTCGCAGGCTTCTATGCGGAGAAAGACAACTTCTTCTTCCGCGATGCTGACGGCTTCAACGTAACAGACGGTGAGACGTCCCATCGCGGCATTGAGTTTGACGGCGCAGCAGACCTGCCGCTGGGTTTTGACCTTGGCGTGTCAGGTACCTATGCGGTGCATCAGTATGAGTTTGACCGGCCCATCACCAGTGCCGCCCAGCAAACAGAAGCCATCCGGTCCGGCACCGATGTCGATACGGCGCCACGCTGGACCGGCAACGCACGTCTTGGCTGGGAGTTCATGGACTGCGCCCGCGCTGAACTGGAATACGTGTTCGTTGACGAGTATTTCGTCGATGCCGCCAACATCAACGAGTATGACGGCCACAACGTGCTCAATCTGCGCGCCCGTGTGGACGTGACAGACAATGTGCAGGTCACAGGTCGCATCATGAATATCGGCAATGTGGAATTTGCAGAGCGGGCAGACTTTGCTTTCCGCAGTTTCCGCTATTTTCCGGGCGAACCAAGAACGGCCTATATCGGCACGTCTGTTTCGTTCTAGGCGCGTTCCACACAACAATCGTTCGATGAACCCGGTTGACCCTACGTCAGCCGGGTTTTTCGTTTTGCGGACAAGTGTGTAAGCAGCGCGCTCAGCTCACGCTAAATGCTGCCAGAAGCTTGACTCACAAAGGGAAAAAGCCAAAGTGGCGCCCAAATTGGCAGCACGCGTAGCTGCTGCACGCATTTGTGCGCGCGCCAATAAAAACGGGTCCCTTTAACCCCCGTCCGAGACACGGTCGACATCGCGGCCTGCGCCCGGATATTGCAACAAAACCGATCGAGAGAAACTTCCCCATGAAGAAGCACAAAGTCCGCGTCTACCCATCCAAGAAACATCTGCCGCGCGAGAAGCAGCTCGCCTGGAAGATGGCCGAAGTCTGCGCTGACAAAGTGCCGGTCGAAAAAGACGTCGAAGCGATGATCATCAACCGTGTGATCGACAACGCCTCCGTCGCCATCGCCTCCGTCAACCGTCATGCACCTGCCACCGCTCGCGTGCAGGCGCTGGCACATCCCCGCAAGGGCGGTGCAACGGTTTTCGGCATGCCGAACAACCAGCGTTTCCACGCTGAGTGGGCCGCATGGGCAAATGGCACTGCTGTTCGCGAACTCGATTTCCACGACACATATCTTGCCGCCGACTATTCCCACCCTGGCGACAACATTCCGCCAATCCTCGCGGTCGCGCAGCAGACGGGCCAGACCGGCAAGAACCTCGTGCGCGGCCTTGCAGCCGGCTACGAGCTTCAGGTCGACCTTGTAACGGGCATCTGCCTGCACGAGCACAAGATCGACCACATTGCTCACCTTGGGCCATCAGCCGCAGGCGGCATCGGTGCGATGCTGAAACTGCCGACAGATACGATCTATCAGTCAATCCAGCAGGCGCTGCACACAACGGTCTCCACGCGTCAGTCGCGTAAGGGCGAGATTTCATCTTGGAAGGCGTTTGCGCCGTCTCATGCCGGCAAGCTTGCCATCGAAGCTGTTGACCGCTGCATGCGCGGTGAAGGTGCTCCGTCGCCGATCTATGAAGGTGAAGACAGCGTCATCGCCTGGATCCTTGATGGTCCAACCGCTGATTACACAGTACCGCTTCCCGGCGCAGGCGAACCCAAGCGCGCGATCCTGGAAACCTACACCAAGGAACACTCAGCCGAGTATCAGAGCCAGGCGCTCATCGATCTCGCCTTCCGCATGGGTGAAAAGATCGACGACTTCGACAAGATCAAGGAAGTTGTTATTCACACGTCGCACCACACACACTACGTGATCGGTACCGGTGCAAATGACCCGCAGAAGATGGATCCCAAGGCCAGCCGTGAAACGCTGGACCACTCGATCATGTACATCTTCGCCGTCGCCTTGCAGGACGGCGCATGGCACCACGTGAAGTCATACGCACCCAAGCGCGCCGCGCGTCCGGACACCGTCCGCCTGTGGCACAAGATCCGCACAACGGAAGATCCAAAGTGGACCGAGCGCTACCACTCCCGTGACCCGAAGGTGAAAGCATTCGGCGCCCGCATCGAGATCATCTTCAAGGACGGCACACAGCTGGAAGATGAGATGGCTGTTGCGAATGCCCATCCTTACGGCGCACGTCCGTTTGAGCGTGAGCACTACATCAACAAGTTCATGACGCTGACCGATGGCATCATCACCAAGAACGA
>JBCBUN010000260.1:0-3669 GCA_039818145.1 Pseudomonadota bacterium | reverse complement strand
GTCATGGTCCAGTCGATGGTCGTGCCCGGCAACGCCACGTAGAACGGCACGCCATTGTCATGCGCTGCCAAAGCCTTGAGATAGGTCCCAATCTTGTTCGCCACGTCACCCGCCGCCGTCGTGCGGTCCGTGCCCGTGATGCACAGATCAACCTGCCCGCGTTGCATCAGATGGCCACCCGCATTGTCCACAATGATGGTATGCGGCACACCATGGGCGCCGAGCTCAAATGCTGTGAGTGCGGCACCCTGATTGCGCGGGCGCGTTTCATCCACCCATACATGCACCTCAATGCCCTTGTCGTGAGCCATGTAGATGGGCGCCAGGGCCGTGCCCCAGTCCACCGTCGCGACCCAGCCCGCATTGCAATGGGTAAGAACGTTCACCGGCCCCTGCCTGCGCGCAGCCACCGCTTCGATCAGGGGCAGCCCATGCCGACCGATGGATCGGCTTATCTCAACGTCCTCGTCACAGATCTGCCCTGCCCGCTCAAACGCCAATGCCGCCCGCGCCTCAGGAACGGCCGGGCGCAGATGCCCCATCATGTCATCAATCGCCCAGCGTAGATTGACGGCGGTTGGACGCGTCGCCATCAAAACCTCAGCAGCTTTCTCCAGCGCTGCATCCGACGCGTTGTCACGCAGGGCGAGCCAAAGCCCATAGGCCGCCGTCGCCCCGATCAGCGGCGCGCCGCGTACCTGCATGGTGATAATGGCCCGCACTGCATCCTCAACAGTACGCAGCAGTGTCGTCTCAAACCGGTGCGGCAGAAGCGTTTGATCGATGATCTCAACCGACGCGCCGTCAGCGCCGGGCCAGATGGTGCGGTAGTGCGTGCCGTTGATCTTCATGAGGTCGGCCTCGCCTGATTGAGGTCAGTCGCCTTCAAACTCACACAAAGTCTGCACTTCAACGCCCATATCTTCCAGCTTCTTGCGTCCGCCAATGTCCGGCAGATCAATGACGAAGCTCGCAGCAATCACCTTGCTGCCCGCCTGGCGCACAAGCTTGATCGCCGCTTCGGCAGTGCCGCCCGTCGCAATCAGATCATCCACCACAAGCACGCACTGACCATCCGTCACCGCATCAATATGCATTTCCACCGTATCAGTACCGTATTCAAGGGCGTATTCCACACCGATGGTTTCGCCGGGCAATTTGCCCTTCTTGCGGATTGGCACAAAGGGTTTGCCAAGCTGGTGGGCCACCGCACCACCAAGAATGAACCCCCGGGCTTCGATGCCCGCAACGACATCGATCTTGGCCACCACATTGAGCTGTACCAGCTGGTCAATCGTGCAGCGGAAGCCCCGCGCATCGTTAAGCAAGGTCGTGATATCTCGGAACATGATGCCCGGCTTTGGATAGTCGGGGATGGTGCGGATCAGGTCTTTGATGTCCATGGGATCACTCTGCATAGATGGGTGGTTTCAATTGGAGTTGAGCACGCGGCCGGCAACTGCGTCGAGTTTGGCAATCAACGCGGGGTCACGGGCCTCCGGTGCTGTGATGAGCGCCGTATCAAGTGTGGTATCGACGCCGGAAGGGCACAGGTCGCGCTCGCGCGGAAAATCGCGCGCCAGGTGTGTCACCAGGTTGACCGCGTTGGCCGCATTGGCATGCATGACCTCCAGAATGTCTGAGACCTCTACCGCATCATGTCCGGGATGCCAGCAGTCAAAATCCGTGACCATGGCGACCGTGGCGTATGGAATTTCCGCCTCACGGGCCAGTTTCGCCTCCGGCATGTTGGTCATGCCGATTACGTCACACCCCCAGGTGCGATACAGGTTGCTCTCTGCCAGAGACGAGAATTGCGGGCCTTCCATGCACAGATAGGTCCCGCCACGGGCGATGTTGATGCTCGCCGCCTTTGCTGCGGCTTCCGCATGGTCCTGCAAGCGCGCCACAACAGGGTGCGCCATGGAGACATGCGCCACCAGCCCGTTGCCGAAGAAAGACTTTTGCCGGTCGAACGTTCGATCAATGAACTGGTCAACAAGGATGAAACTCCCCGGCGGCAAATCCTCACGAAATGATCCGCAGGCGGAGATGGAAACAATGTCGGTGACACCGGCGCGCTTCATGATGTCGATATTGGCGCGGTAGTTGATGCCTGATGGTGACAAACGGTGCCCGCGCCCGTGCCGCGGCAGGAAGACCACTTTCTGACCCTCCAGCTCGCCGATATTCAGCGCGTCCGACGGCTCGCCCCACGGGCTTTCGAAGGAAGTCCATTCTGCGTTTTTAAGGCCCGGATGGTCATAAACCCCCGACCCGCCAATGATGCCCAACACCGTTTCCATGCTGCCCTGTCCCTTGCCCGTTGCCCGGCCGGCTTGCGACCCGTCATGCAAAAGGCCGCCCGTAAATACGGACGGCCTTATGTGTATCTCGTATCTGCGGCGTGCGCCCTAGTGCTGGTCTGACCAGATCTTGCGCTGCGTGAAGTAGAGCAACCCTGCGAGGATCACCAGGAAGGTCATGACGATGAAACCGGTGCTCTTGCGCGCTTCCAGCGTTGGTTCAGCAGCCCAGTGCAAAAACGTTGTGACGTCCTTCGCCATCTGATCAACAGTGGCTTCCGTACCATCCGCATACTCGACAGAGTCCGGATAAAGAGGCTGAGCCATCGCAATCTGGTGGCCCGGGAAGTACTTGTTGTAATTCATGCCTGGCTGCATCTGCATGTCAGCAGGCGCGTCTTCATAGCCAACCAGAAGTGAGTAAGTGTAATCCGCGCCGCCGTCGCGCGCCTTGGTCATCAAGGTGAGATCAGGTGGGTACGCGCCATTGTTGGCCAGACGGCCAAGCTGCTCGTTCTCGAAAGGATACTTGAACGTGTCCTTGGGCTCGGCCGGACGCTCGAACATGTCGCCGTCCTCGTTCGGACCGTCAGTGACCTGATACGCAGCGGCAATGGCTTTCACTTCAGCTTCCGAGAAGCCCGGACCGCCCGCATCACCAAGGTTGCGGTATTTGAGGAACTTCAGCCCGTGACAGGCGGAGCAGACCTCTTTGTACACCTGAAACCCACGCTGCAAAGAGGCGCGATCGAAAGTGCCAAACGGCCCTTCCCAGCCCCACTGAACATCAAGTGGCTTTTCATATTCACCGGCTGCCTGAGCAACGCTGGCACCGCTGAAGGCAATCGCGGCTGCAATTGTTGCACCGGCAAGTTTGCCCACAAGTTTGGATGAGAACTGGCGCATCTGCGTCTCTTTCATCTTCTTAAACATTACGGTCAGGTGCTGCGGTTGCTCCTGCAGGAGCACCACCACCGCCGGAACCGCCATCACCATGGCTGCCCCCGTTTTCAGCCAACACAGCATCAGAGATGCTGGTCGGCACGGGCTTTGGTGTCTCGATCAGGCCCAGCAGAGGCATGACCACCAGGAAGAACGCAAAGTACAGCGCTGTGAAGATTTGCGCGGCAAGGATGTAACCACCTTCAGCAGGCTGGCCACCAAGCCACCCCAGAACGAGGCAGACACCGACGAAAATCCAGAAGAACTGCTTGTACAGCGGGCGGTAGCGCGCTGACTTCACCTTGGACGTATCGAGCCAGGGCACGAAAAACAGGATCGCAATCGCGGCGAACATGGCAATCACACCGCCAAGCTTGGCCGAGATCGGTCCGATGTCGAAAGTCACAGCACGCAGGATTGC
>JBCBUN010000259.1:0-3677 GCA_039818145.1 Pseudomonadota bacterium | reverse complement strand
CGTAATCGTTGCTACATCAGGCTTTTTGATGCCGCGTGTGGTCATGCACTGGTGCTTGGCTTCGATCATCACAGCAACACCGGCAGGCTTCAGATCGCTGACAATTGTCTCGGCGATCTGAGCTGTCATGGTTTCCTGCGTCTGCAGGCGCTTGGCGTAGATCTCGATCACGCGGGCAAGCTTGGAGATGCCCACAACCGAGTTGATCGGCATGTAGGCGATATGCGCCTTGCCGAGGATCGGCACCATGTGGTGCTCACAGTGGCTTTCCAGCGAAATGTCGCGAAGCATCACGATGTCGTTGTAGCCCTCGACTTCTTCAAACGTGCGGCCCAGCACTTCGGCAGGGTCTTCGTCATAGCCTTCGAAGAATTCCTCGTAGGCGCGAACAACCCGTGATGGGGTGTCGATCAGGCCTTCGCGGTCCGGGTTGTCGCCGGCCCAGGAAATAAGCGTACGTACCGCTGCTTCCGCTTCAGAGCGGCTTGGGCGTGTCTCAGTCGTCTCAGTCAATTCGGTGGCATCCATCTTATCAACCATGGCGTCCATCGGTCTGGTCCTTCCTTGCGCACGCGCGGCCCCCCGTCCCGGTAACGAAATCCATCCGGGCATGAGGCGCGGCGAGGCGCTTCATTGGTGAAAACGGTGCGCGAAGCCGTTTGGCAGCAAAGTCTTTTGGAATTCGGCACGCGCGCCGTTAGTGGATATATGGCACGGACAAGCCCGTGTCACATTGCTTAAACTGTGCATACAGTATTGCATATTTGCGATATCAGCCGCGATCATATCTTGCCTGAAACCGTTAACTCATACGTGTGTTGCGCAAGATTGGATGACAAGAGGGCTTGGAATTCGGCCAATTTGAGCACAAATTCAGCGTCATGAGCCAAACAGTCACCGAAAACGGCCTTAACGAGGTCTATAACCGCCGTATTCTGGAACTCGCCGCTGATATCCCGCGGATCGGTGTTCTTGAGGATGCGGATGCCTCTGCGACCGCCGTCAGCAAGATGTGCGGCTCCAAAGTGACCGTGTATCTCAAGATGGCGGGCGACACAGTCAGTGATTTTTCCCACCAGGTACAAGCGTGTGCCTTGGGACAGGCCTCCTCATCGGTTCTGGCTGCACATGTTGTCGGCTCGACGCGTGAAGAAGTTGAAGCTGCCCGCAATGCCATGCGGGCCATGCTGAAGGAGGAGGGTGCTCCCCCGACGGGCAAATGGGCAGACCTTGAAGTTCTGCAGCCGGCCCGTGAGTTCCGCAATCGCCATCAGTCGATCCTGCTCACCTTCGAGGCGACGCTGGATGCGATAGGGCAGGTAGAAGCGCAAAGTGCTGCTTGACCTTCCCCCTGCTGGAAGGTGCAGTCTCCTCTCATGCGCAACCTCATCGCCAAATGTCTGGCCGTCCTGATTCTGGTCACCGCCGCTGCGCCTGCCTTCGCGTCAGCGGACATGGCGGGCGCGCATGCATTCGGCTGTGACATGATGGCAATGGATCATGCAGGTCACGACATGCCTCAAGATCCGGACACGGACGCCGCTCACCTGCAGCTTTGTCCACTGGCAGCATCCTGCATGGTCGGCATCAAAACCGCCTTGGGACCGTTGCGCACGGCGCAGGCATGGGTTCACGCGACATTTGACGTTGCCCTTACGCCCGCCAGTGTCGGCAAGACCTACACACTTGATCCACCTCCGCCGCGTCTGGGCTAAGTCGCTGTCGTTTTCAACGGCAGCCGCAGCCTGACCCTCTCAGACGATTCAAGTGCGCCAGCGTCTCCGACCGGGACGCCTCGCGCTCATATGCGGAGCTTCTTTATGTCTATCAAATTTCGTTCTCATCAGCTGCCCTCGCTGATTGCAGCATTTGCCGTCATCTTTGTCGGGAGCGCACATGCTGCCGGTTCAGGGGGACATCATCATGGCGCTGGGCATGGCTCCATGCATGGCGCGCAGGAGACGATGGCCGGCCCCATGTCTTTCGGCAAACCGGGCAAGTCGGCGGATGCTGGCCGGGTCATCGAGATCATCATGGGTGACAACTATTTTGAACCGGAAACTCTTACGGTTTCCGCAGGCGAGACCATCCAATTCAAAGTCTCCAATAGCGGCACGCTTGTTCATGAATTCAATCTGGGTACGCCCGCCTATCACGAGGTGCATCAGGGCGAAATGATGATGATGCAGCAGCATGGAGTGCTGATGGGCGATCACATCAATCATGAGATGAAGAATATGCCCATGGGCGATGACGGTCATGTCATGAGCCATGATCATCCCAACAGTGTGCTCCTCGAACCGGGGAAGAGCGGTGATGTCGTGTGGACCTTCACGTCTGGTGGCGACATCGAGTTTGCGTGCAACGTGCCGGGCCATTATGCGGCCGGCATGGTTGGCACCGTTGATGTGGAGTAACCAGTCATGAAACTCCGTATCCTGACTTTTCTATATTCGCTTCTGGTGGCTGTCCCGGCTGTCGCGGGCACCTATAATCTGGAAGTAGGGCCTATCTCGCTTGATGTCTCGGGCCAGCCGGTGGACGGCTTTGCCATCAATGGGCAGGTGCCGGCGCCGTTGCTCCGGTTCAAGGAGGGCGAAGACCTCACCATCAACGTGACCAACACGCTGAAGGTGGATACCTCGATCCACTGGCACGGATTTGTGCTGCCTTTTGATCAGGATGGCGTGCCCGGCATGAGTTTTCCGGGCATCAAACCGGGCGAAACATTCACCTATCGCTTCAAAGCGCCCAAGGCAGGGACCTATTGGTACCACTCCCATTCCGGTCTGCAGGAAGGGGCGGGCATGTATGGGCCAATCATCATTGAGCCGGAGGGTCGCGAGCCGTTCCGCTATGATCGGGACTATGCGGTGGTCCTGTCTGACTGGCATGAAGACAGCCCGATGCAGGTCTTCCGCAATCTCAAGCGGTCGCCGGACCACTACAATGGCATCCAGCGCACGGTCGGCGAGTTCTTCCGAGACGCGGATCAGGACGGGTTTGATGCGGCGATTTCCGATCGGCTCGACTGGGGAGAGATGCGGATGATGCCATCTGATATCTCCGACGTGCAGGGCTATACTTATCTGCTGAACGGGCAAAATTCGGACCAGAACTGGACCGGCCTGTTCGAGCCTGGCGAGCGGGTCCGTCTGCGGTTCATCAATGCCTCAGCGATGACTTTCTTCGATGTCCGCATTCCCGGTCTCAAGATGACGGTTGTGCAGGCGGACGCAAACAATGTCCGCCCTGTGCCCGTGGATGAATTCCGCATTGCGGTTGCTGAAACCTATGATGTCATCGTGCGCCCGCGCGAGGACAAGGCTTTCACCATCTTTGCGGAAACCATGGCGCGCGACGGGTTTGCCCGCGGCACGCTTGCCCCGCGCGAGGGCATGTCCGGTGAGGTCCCAGACCTTCGCGACCCACCTCGTCTGACCATGGCTGACATGGATCATGGCGCGATGGAGGGCATGGACCACTCCAAGATGGACCATGCGGCCATGGGGCACGATATGGGAGGCATGGACCATTCACAGATGGACCACTCCAAGATGGATCATGCAGCCATGGGCCATGACATGAGTGCCGTGATGTCGGGGGAAGATAATGATCCGTTCTATGCGCCCGGCTCGGGGCTGGAACCGGACGTAGCCAATGGCGGCAAGTTTTTG
>JBCBUN010000258.1:0-3699 GCA_039818145.1 Pseudomonadota bacterium | reverse complement strand
CCATCCGGGCAACGACCTGACCTTCTTCGACCAGTTCTTCTTCTTCGACCAGAATTTCAGTGACCTTGCCGTCCTTGGGGGCTGCGACGGGAATTTCCATCTTCATGGATTCAAGGATGATGATGGCATCCTCTTCTTCCACGGATGTGCCCGGGGTGGCTTCGATCTTCCAGACCTTGCCTGAAATTTCCGACTTGATATCCATAAATTCGACTTCCCTTTATCGCTGCCGGGCCGAGCGGCGCACGAGATATTCAGATGCAACCAGAGCTGCAACAGCAACAGTTACCGATAGGATGAGAACACGCAATGCGGCCTCTTCGCCGCCTGGCATCTGCAAGAAGGTATAGAGGGCAAGGGGCAGTGTCCGCGTCTCGCCGGGAATAGACGCCGCAAAGGTGATGGTTGCCCCAAACTCACCAAGGGCGCGGGCAAAGGCCAGCACGCCGCCGGCCACTATTCCGGGAACCATCAGCGGCAGGGCGATTGTTGCAAAGGCGCCAAACGGAGACTGGCCAAGCGTGCGGGCTGCCTGCAACAACCGCTCCTCGACATTCTCAGCTGAAATGCGAATGGCGCGAACGGCGAGGGGAAACCCGCTGACGGCTGCCACAATCACGGCCCCCGACCAGGAGAACGCAAGATTGATCCCGAACCAAGACTGGAGCGGCTCGCCGATGGGCCCACGCGGCCCCAGTGCCAGAAGCAGGAGATAGCCAAGGGCCACTGGCGGCATGACCAGCGGCAGATGCACAATAATGTCGAGCGCGGTCTTACCCCAGAACTGCCAGCGCGCGAGCGCCCAGCCCGTGAGCAGAGCCAGCGGCATTGATACCAGCAGGCCAACACCCGCCACTGTCAAAGAGACGGTGAGCGCCTGAAGCTCTGCGTCTGTTATGCCCCACATGTGCCGACTACCCGCATTGTGCCGGTGGCTGGGACACATCTGACGGGATGACGTCAGGCGGTGTCGCAAACCCATGGGACTTAAGGATTGCACGACCTTCAAGGCTGCTCAGAAAAGTCAGAAAGTCACTGGCTTTGGATGTCACGCCACTGACCGCAAGCGCTTCATAGACAATCGGTCCGTGCAGCGTGTCGGGTATGGTGGCCAGCACATGAACATCGTCCACGATTGCCGCGTCTGTGGCATAGACAATGCCTGCGGGCGCTGTGCCGGTCCGGACCCAGTTCAGCACCGTGCGAACGGTATCGCCCTGAACAAGCCGGTCCTGCACAAGCTGCCAGGCGTTAACTGCCATCAGCGCTTCACGGGCATAGACCCCGGCGGGCACGCCGATGGGGTCGGCGATTGCCAGGCGTCCACGCGTCAGCCCTGGATGCATCGGGCCAAAGGACATCTTGCCTGATGCCAAGGCACCGTCTTCTTCCGGACGATCGCCAATCAGGACCAGATTGTTCCCAGCAATAGCGCGCCGTGAGGCTTTGTTGCCGATGCCGCAGGTCACCAGCCATTCCGCCCATTGTGAGTTGGCGGAAATGAATACATGCGCCGGCGCACCTTGCTGTATCTGCCGGGCAGCACGCGATGTTGAATCGAACACGGTAATGGTCGGACCATGTCCAGCCGCTTCAAAAGCGTTGGCTACCTCCTGCACGGCATTGGTCATGCTTGCGGCGGCAAAAATCAAAAGCGGTGTTTCTGCTTTTGAGGGCAGGGACGTACCAACAGCGATCAGCACAGCAAGGAGAGTAGCGCGGATCATCCGGCATCCCTGAGGCGCGCAAACCCCTTGTCCAGATCAGCTTTCAGATCGTCCAAGTCTTCGAGGCCCGCATGGAAACGCAGCAGGCGTCCGGGGGTGTTCCATTCAGTCGCCGTGCGATATCGCCCCGGATTTGAGGGCACGACGAGGCTTTCAAATCCGCCCCATGAGTACCCCATACCAAACAGCTCAAGGCCATCCAGCATGGCCGCCAGCGCGGGTTCCTCGACCGGGTTCAGCACAATTGAGAAGAGGCCACTGGCGCCCAGAAAATCCCGGGCCCAGATGTCATGCTGTGGATGTGAGGGCAGGGCGGGATGCAGCACATGGGAAACTTCGTCACGCTCCCCAAGCCAGGTCGCAAGCTCAATGCCCTGCTTCATGTGTTGCTTTAGCCGGACATCCAGCGTGCGCAGGCCACGCAACGCCAGATAGATATCGTCCGGCCCGGCACACAGGCCCAGTTCGCCTCGAGCGGCATGAAGCAGGGGCCAGCATTCGTCGTTGGCGGTGATCGTTCCCAACATGGTGTCAGCATGGCCGACCACATATTTGGTGGCCGCCTGGATGGATACATCCACGCCGTGCTCATAGGGCTTGAAGAACAAGGGCGACGCCCAGGTGTTGTCGAGAATGACCTTTGCGCCGTTTGCATGCGCCACTTCGGTAATCGCTGGAATGTCCTGCACTTCAAAGGTCAGGGAGCCGGGACTCTCCACAAAAACCACCTTGGTTCGGTCGGTCATGAGGGAGGCGATGTCAGCCCCGATCGTCGGGTCGTAATAGGTCGTCTCAACGCCCATGCGTTTCAGAAAGGTATTGCAGAAATTGCGTGTCGGTCCGTAGGCGCTGTCCGTCATCAACAGATGGTCACCGGAACTCAGGAAGGCGAGCAGGGCGGTGGTGCAGGCATTGAGGCCGGAGGGCACGATCGCGCAGCCGGCACCTCCTTCAAGCGCCATGATGGCGTCTTCCAGCGCAAACACCGTAGGCGTGCCGCGACGGCCATATTGCACACGCGTCTTGGGATGCTTCAGGTCCTCATAGGTGGGATAGAGGATGGTGGAGGCGTGATAGACAGGTGGATTGACGGCACCGTGATTTGATTTCGGGTCCCGTCCGGCATGAACTATTTTGGTCTCTTCTTTCATCGCACCCACTTTGGTTCCAACGGCCATCAACAGCCATTGCGGCCGGGTCACAGATCTTGCGCCAAGCCCCTAGCCGAGGCCTTGAGGAATGCTACACTGGCACAAATGCTGGTAAAAATCGCTGTGTGCGGTACATCCAGTGCCCAGTTTTCTGCCCCGTATCGACTGTGAGGATAGATTCGTATGATTCCCACCACCATTCGTGCTCTGAAGCGTCCTGCGTTGGCTGGTCTAGCTGGACTGGCTCTTGGATTGATGTCTGTTCACGGGGCTTCGGCACAACCCGCCGATGCGGGAGTGACCCTCGCTGCCGTCAAGGACAAGGGCTATGTGCAATGCGGCGTGAGCCAGGGGCTTCCCGGTTTCTCCAACCCGGACGCCACCGGTGAGTGGACGGGCCTCGATGTCGATTTCTGTCGTGCCGTAGCAGCGGCCATTTTCAGTGATCCAACGGCAGTGCGGTTCACACCGCTATCAGCCAAGGAACGCTTCACAGCGCTTCAGTCACGGGAGATCGACCTCCTGTCCCGCAACACCACCTGGACCCTCGACCGGGACACTTCGCTTGGCGTCAACTTTGCCGGCGTAAACTACTATGACGGTCAGGGCCTGATGGTTCGCAAATCTGTGGGCGTCACAGACGCCCTGGAACTGGACGGCGTCACGCTGTGCACCAACACCGGCACCACAACCGAACTGAATGTCGCCGACTTCTTCCGGTCCAACAATCTTGAATACAAGATCCTGGCCTTTGAAAAGGCTGATGAAGTTGTGGCTGCCTACAATGCCAACCGGTGTTGGTGCACAGCGTGACGCCGTCC
>JBCBUN010000257.1:0-3717 GCA_039818145.1 Pseudomonadota bacterium | reverse complement strand
GATCGCCGCAGACATCACACAGCCCTTCGGACTGCCACCCATCGTCATCGGCCTCGTCGCGGGCCTCGGCTGGGGCAGCTATGCCTATGTAAAAAGAAGCTGGGTATGAGCACCATGATGAACACGGCAACCAGCGCGCCAACCCTGACCCGTGAACGCGACGCTGAACTGCGCCGTCAGGAATTTGCCATCGCCAAGAAATACACAGGCGGCACGCCCTGGCGCATTGTCTTCTGGGGACTGGGAAATGTCGCCTTCTGGCTTTCCCTGTGGCCACTGGTCATGACTGGTACCCTGCCGCTGTGGGCAGGCTTCATTCTGGCCACTCTGTGCGTGACGATCTGCTATCTGCCGTCACATGAAGCGCAACACAACAACATCGCGCGTCCCAACACGTCCCTGCGCTGGCTCAACGAACTGGTCGGCCATGTGTCCACCATCCCGCTGGTGCTTCCCTACCGCACCGCTCGGCTGACCCACCTTGAACATCATGCACACACGAACAATCCCGAGCTCGACCCGGACTATGGCGTGACCGCTGAAGGTTGGTGGCCGGCCATATCAAAATCTATCCGCTCACGGATTAATAGAAATGGGGCTGCTCAGAATACGGCGTATGCGGCCGCCCTTGAGCGGATCGGCGGTGAAGCAGCCGCCAAGGCCCGCATCGAAGCGCTGGTCATGAACCTGGCCTATTGGGGAATCCTTACAGCCCTCGCCTGGAGCGGTTTCGCGCTGGAAGCCCTGTTGCTGTGGTGGCTGCCCCGGCACATAGGGGTGACCTACATTCAGCTGCTTCTCAGCTGGGCACCGCACCATCCTGGTGAACTGACCGGGCGTTACAAGGATACCCGCGCATTCAAGTACCGCTTCGGCAATATCCTTGCCATGGGGATGGAATACCACATCATCCACCACCTGCATCCGTCCATCCCGCTGCACAAGAACATGCCTGCGTACCGGGAGCTGAAACCCATTCTTGAAGAACGCGGCTGCGATCTGGGTGGGCTATAGGCTAGACTGCGCGCTGACCAGACAGTTTCAGCGCGCAGGAAGACCCCAACATGCGAACGATCATCCGCAACGGCCACGTGCTGGATACCGCAACCATGCAGATGACCGGCGAGCAGACGGTGGTCATTGAAGATGGCGCGATTGCGGATGTCGGCACCTCGGCATCCAGCGCTGACGCTGATCTCGACATTGACGCCGCCGGCCAGTTTGTCCTGCCCGGTCTGATTGATGCCCATGTCCACTTTCGTCTGGCGACACTGGATTTCAGCAAGCTCGCCACCTGGACCGAGGTCGAATACGGCATCGCCATGACGAAACTCGCCCGCGAAACACTGGCACGCGGCTTCACCACGGTGCGCGACATTGGTGGTGATGTGTCGGGTCTCATGCGGGCGATTAGAACCGGTGCCATTCCCGGTCCGCGTATCTTTCATGCAGGGCGCATGCTGTCCCAGACCGGTGGTCATGCGGATGCAGAAGGCGGCCCCCGGCCCGTACCGACCTGTGCGTGCGAAATGCGCCACACAGCTTTTGGCATCGTGGCCGATGGCGTGGAGGCGGTACGCAAAGCGGCGCGACACAATCTGCGTGACGGCGTCGATTTTTTGAAAATCCATGTTTCAGGCGGTGTCGCCACACCGTCCGACCCGCTGGATTCGATTCAGTATACCCCTGAAGAAATCCGCACCGTGGTGCAGGAAGCAGAGCACCGGCACACCTATGTGGCCGCCCACGCGTACAGCCCGCAATCCATTTCCATGGCGGTGACCAACGGCGTGCATACCATTGAGCACGGCAACCTGATTGACGCGGACGCAGCGTCCAGGATGGCCGAAGCCGGCGCGGTGCTGGTGCCAACGCTTGTGACCTATCTGGCCATGCAGGAGGTCGGCAAACAGCTCGGCCTGCCGCAGACCAACATCGACAAGAACAAAGTGGTGGCCGATGCAGGTATCGCGTCGCTGGAAATCGCCAAGCAGGCAGGTGTCACCATGGGCTTTGGCACAGACCTGATCGGCGAAACACAGGGAATGCAGAACCGCGAGTTTTCCATTCGCGCAGAAGCCCTGTCAGCCGCCGAGATCCTTCACGCCGTGTACGTTGTGAACCCGCAGCTATGCCGCCTTGAAGGAACGGTGGGTGTCGTGGCACCCGGCGCTGCTGGTGACATCGTCATTGCAAAGAACAATCCACTCGACGACGTCAACGTCCTTGCAGACCCGCACACAAACTTCACGCACATCTTGCAGGCCGGGCAGCCGGTCGCACGATAAGCAGATCGCCTAGCTACGCTGTGAGCGGTTGAGACCGGGAATGCCAAACAGGGCCAGTTGCAGGCTCTGCGCAATCCGCTCTGCCCGCTCCATGAAATAGGCGACGGTCTTCTGGGACCCGGACAGCTCTTCCAGCGTTTGCCGGAAGAGACCAAGCCAGATGGCAAAATGTTCTTTTTGAATGGCCGTGTGCTTCTGGTGCGCTGGCACCGGTTTGCCTGAATAGCGCCCCGCATTCATGGCAACGGACGCCCAGAAGTCTTTCATGGTCGCCAGGTGCGGACCCCAGTTGTCGCCAATAGCTGCATTGAAGATAGGACCCAGTGTCGCGTCTTGACGGATACGTCCATAGAACGTCTCAACAAGCTGATCGATGAAGACATCATCAATGCCAAGCGACGCCGCATTGTCCTGAATTTCCTTGCGCCGCTCCTCCGCCGTTCTAAGGCGGGTGCGCGGTTCTGCAGGAGTGATCGTGGGGTTGTCTGTCATCGCGAAGTCAGCATGGCCTGTCATTGCCGCACTGAAAACCACAAGGACGCATTTCAGGCTGCGCTACGTCGCCTCACCCGGCCCGGACATCAGCATATCCGGGCCGAATGCGACTTAGGCAATGGCAGAAACGATCCAGACACCGGCGCCGAGCATCACCTTGCCGTCCACCATCTTGGCTTGCATGGCGTCCGTCAGATCACTCAGGACGGCTTCCTTTTCGGCGTCGGTCTTGTCCATCATCACGCGGGAGATGGGACCGCGCAGCATTAGGCTTTCTGCAGCATCGCGTGCAGAACTGCCCTGATTGAGCTTGGTCGCAAAGGGCTCCGCCTTCGCGTTGGACCATCCCGCATCGCCCAGAATGCCGAGCGTCCGCTCAATGTCTGCGAAGGCAAAGGGCCCCGGCGCGTGGGGGTCTGGCGGCGGCGGGAATTCGACGTGCTTCTTGGCAATGCCAAGCCCGATATGCACCCACTCGTTTTCACGCACCGGCTGCCAGCAGATGAACACCATGCGGCCACCGGGCTTGGTGTGCGCATGAATGTTCTTGAACGCCACCGTCGGTTCTTCAAAGAACATGACCCCGAAGCGTGAAATCACCAGATCAGCCGCATCGCCCAGAGCATCCGTCTGTGCATCACCCACGGCAAAGCTCGCATGGCTTGCGCCCTGCGTTTCCGCCCGGCTTTTAGCCAGGTCCAGCATCGGCTGGGAAATATCGACCCCATGAACCGAGCCGGAAGTACCAACAGCAGCGGCGGCCTTAAGTGACGTGTCACCGGTACCGCAGCCAATGTCGAGGACCCGCTCACCTTTTGCAGGCACGGCATTCGTCATCAGTTGCTCCGTAAACGGAGCAAGGAAACGATCCATCTCTTCCTGACCGGAAACCCAGCTGGAGCCGCCGTTTCCGTTCCAGAACTCTTTTTGATCC
>JBCBUN010000256.1:0-3724 GCA_039818145.1 Pseudomonadota bacterium | reverse complement strand
CTTCTTTGGAAAGGAAGGGCTTTCAGGTGTTTCCGCACGGGAGATGATCCGTGCTGAAACACCTGAAAGCCCTTCCTTTCCAAAGAAGGCACCCATCCTGATGCTGGCCTTCATGGCTTCGCTGACATTCGGACTGTTGATCGTGCTCGCCACAGAAATGCTGGCAGGTGCCGCAACACCTGCGCCACGCTACGTGGCAGCACCTTCCATGCGGCGTGCGGATCAACCAGCGGTTCCGGCGGGTTACGGTGCCGCCTATGCGCCCCAGCCGAGCCCAGCCTATCAATCACCGCCTGCGCGTGCGCCCATGCAGCCTTATGCGCCGCAGCTTCAGCCGCAACGTCGCCAACCGGCACCAGCACCGGCTTATGCGGCCGGGGGATATGTCGATCCGTTCCAGCCGCAGCCGCCGCAGCAGGTTTATCGCTCTGCGCCGCCACCACCTCCGCCACCAGCGCCTGCCTACGCAGTGCCGTCGCAGGTCGTCCCGCGGCAGCCTGTCACGCAGATGATTGCGCGTCTCCCGGCGAACCCCACATTGACCCAGCATGATCAATGGGTGCTGAGCCAGTCAGCCCAGGAAATTCTGCGCTTTATTGCGTCACGCCCCAGCCGCTATGGCCAGCATGTGCCCGGCCGTGTGGTACGCGTCGCGTGTGGCCAGTCGGGCCCCAAAGGTCTGGTTGGTCTGGCGCGCCTTCTTGCCCAACAGGGCAAGAGCGTTGTTGTGGTGGGGACATCGCCGCAGCCTTCCATGGGCCTGACCGATGTCATGAGCCGCCATTGCGGCTTTGCCCAGGTGATGCAGCCGGATACTCAATCAAGCGCCCGCTTCATCGGGTGGGGGTCAATCCCGGTTCACGATGATCCGGCATTGATTGCCAACGCCATGCAGGCCCTTGCTCAATCAGCGCAGATCGTTCTGGTGGGTGATCCCGACAGTGTGGTCCTTGGACTTGCCCCATCATTCGACCGGGCGTCGGACACGAGCCTTGTGCTCCTGCGGGGCACCAATACTCCGACACAGGCCCTGCCGCAAACGGATACGGCCGGCCTCATCCAAATCGCCTAAGGCGTCGCAGCTGCGCCGCGCAGCACATGTCTCTTCACAAACTGGCGCGCCTTCTTGTTGTTCCGAATGGGATCTACGACCATATTCAGCGCGTCATATGCGGCGGCCTTCAGCTTGTCTTTCCCGTGCTGGGTTCCGGCACGCTCCTGGGGCAGGCCGATGCGACGAAGCATGTGGTTGACCGTCGCCACCTTGCGCCGCTGCCATGTTTCAAGATCATGAAACGTAATGCCCATTGAAACAGACACGCCGTCGCCGTTCTTCACATAGTGAGGATCGTTGAAAGGCACACAAACCGCGTCACCTGCACTCAGCTCGAACTTCTGCTCCAATGGCGCAAAACCGGGCTGATACTGGATGTACCTGCTTTTGGCCGGTGACAGCTCGGTGTCTTCAGCGGTCGTTGTTGCCTGATGGGGCAGGATGGTGATGGTCTTTTTGCCGGACATCTGCAGCAGGAAGTTATGCTCAGAGTCCAGATGATACGGCGTAACGCCTCCGGGCGATGTGACAAACCCAAGCGCCACGCGATGATCAAACGCAGAGGTGGACAGGCCGCTCAAAGACGCAAGCTCATCAACCAGTTCATCCAACAGTGCATTGTAGGCCGGGACGTGTTCCATGCCCTTGAGGACAATCCAGGAGCCGCATGTCTCGATCTCCTTGATGGTGTTTGCAGCCGACATGCCGTTGAACGGCACATGCTTGCCGGAGACATCAACAGGAAGATTAGCAAGGTTGTAGTCCACCTTGTCGTGCGGCAACTCGCTGGCCAGATCAGCCATGGCTTCCAGGCTGAACATGGGATTGCCCGCCAGATCATGACGCATCTTGAAGGGCGACATCCCAACGCGCATGTCGATTGCGCCGTTGTGCTCGGAAAAATGCTTCAGGGGAGATACCTGGTTCATGCTGCTTTCCTTTTCAGCAGGCTCTTCTTGAAAGCTCTTGCGGCCGCCTGGAGCTGTCGTTTTGCCAGGGCGGCTGATTTTTCACTTGCTGCCGCCAGGCCAACCAGCGTCGCTGATGTCGAGTTTGACGTAGCAACCGTGACGTCCTGCATGGCGCGGCGTTCGCGCCACAAATGGTCAATCATCGGGTGATCGGGATTGGCGCAACTGTCGACGCAAGTGATGTCCGGTGCGCCAAGGGCGCGCGTCGTCAGCTCAAGCTCAAGCAGAACACCTGGCGAGAAACGGGCGTAGGTTTCGTCATAAGCGATCTTGAACGAGAACAGGCTGGTGTCGCGTGCAGCTGAGCCATTGAAATTGATGATGCTTGCGATGGGTGTGTTGTTGAGCCTGAGTGTGAGCGGGGACAGATTGCCGGAAGCCGCTGCCGCCCGGCAGGCGTCAAAAAAGAAACGGGCTTCTGAGGGGCGTGACGCAATGGCGGTGCCTGCGTGACCTTTCCACCCCATACGCTCGAGCTCAAGAAACTCCAGTACCACGCCTTCCACGCAGGCGGGGTCGCTCATATCGGGTGCTTCAAAACTCACGTCGCCTTCATCCGCCAGTCGTCGTGTGAGGCGCCCATATTCCTTGCGCTTCTTCTTGGAGATGCTGGATGCCAGATAGTCATCCGCATCAAGATCACTTTTGAGAATGGCGCGCTCGAAACTGCGCGTCGTCGTGATGGCGAGATCAGATCCCTCAGCAATGTCACGCAGGGCGGCATTGATCGGGCCGTCTGACGCCATGTGGTGGAGGCGCAGCAGCGGAATGCCGTCCGTCGCCAGCTGGGTCATAAGACCTCTAAGGCCGTCTTTTTCGTCACCATGGCGCACAAGCGGCGTGGCGAGAAAGGTATGGATGTGGCGCCAGGGCCGGGCGCATTTCGCCGGAAGCCCGCGATAGGTCGAGGTGATTTGCAGGGGCACCAGCATGACCAGACGGTTCGCCATCAGGCGATCGCGCACCGTCAGAATCTGGACATTGTCGCGCGCCGTCAGATGCTTGAGAGCTGGCAAAAGGAGATGCGGTTCGTAAAACGGGTTGGGTTCGCTGGCATCGTCGGCAAGGTCCGTCCATTCCGCGATAAAGTCTGCATCCAGATCGTCCGTTTTTGTCCACTGGCTGCTGAAACGTGGATTTGCAAGAGCTGCCGGCGGCACGGTCTGGCCGCGCAAGAGTGGGGCAGGCACGGGCGCTGTATCGCTATATTTGGTCTCAATCAGGCTCATTTGGCTTCCTGAGGCAGCCGATTGTGCCAATAGGGCACAGGCGGTCGGGGGTCATGCTGTTACGCAGCAATCGCAATGCCATGCGAACCCTTACGAACACCGGGCGAAACCCAGGCGCATGCCTACCGCCCTGGGCGAAGCAGGAACGCGTTGATGCCCAGTTTTCGATGCACAGCGATGGCGAGGGCGCTGAGGTTCACGATCATGGCAATGATGGTTGCCAGTGCCGCGCCGAGTGTTCCCAATTCAGGTATCAGCACGAGGTTGAGCCCGGCATTGAAGACAGCGGATGCGCAGATGATTTTTGTCGCGGTCATTTGTCGGCCGGTCACTTCCGCGAGCAAGGGAAACAGCGTCCCAAGTAGGACCGTTGCCGTCGCCACCGCAAAAACGAGGTTGTTCAGCATTAAAGCGCCTTCCCGGCTCACCATCTCCCAGGCCGGACCACCGCGTAGCGCTGGGGCCCGCCA
>JBCBUN010000255.1:0-3748 GCA_039818145.1 Pseudomonadota bacterium | reverse complement strand
GGGCGATCGCCCATGCCATCTGGGATACGATCCGCAACGTGCCGCCGAAAATGCTGCAGACACCTGCCACCAACTAAGCTCTACAAGCCACCTTCGACCTTCTGTTAGACTGCCTGCACGACATATTGCACGCAGGGTGGCAGATGGTTCCGGGCACACAGACAACATTCATTAAGGCCAATGGCATTCGCTTTGAAGTCGCCGTCGCGCACTCCCCCCGCTCGGGTATGGGTGGCGGCCCGACCGGCGGAAAGAACAAACTGGCGTTGCTGCTGCACGGGTTCCCGGAGCTCAATTTTTCGTGGCGTGACCAGATTTCAACTTTCACCAATGCGGGCTACACGGTCTGGGCTCCCAATCTGCGCGGCTATGGCGACACATCCCGGCCGGAAGGCATTGATGCCTATCGCCTGGACGTCTTGATTGATGACGTGGCCGGGCTGATTGATGCCGCAAAGGCCGAAGGGGTGGCGGACGAGATCTGCCTTGTCTCCCACGACTGGGGCGGTGCCATTGCGTGGAGTTTTCTGCTCGGCAGGAAGCGGGAGATTGATCGCTTCATCGTCATGAACCTGCCGCATCCCAAACGCTTTGTGGACGAGTTCAAAACCTGGAAGCAGTTCAAACGCTCCTGGTACACGGTCTTTTTCCAGATCCCCTGGTTGCCTGAAAAGCTGCTGGGCGCAAAAGACGCGGAAGCCATCGGGCGTGCGTTCCATGATATGGCGGTCGACAAATCCCGCTTTCCAGATGACGTGCTCAAGGTCTATCGCGAGGCGGCCCTCAAGCCGGGCGCACTGACCGCCATGGTCAACTACTACCGCGCGGCCATGCGGCGCCGGACGTCCTATCACGACTTGTGGAGCGACCCGCCGGTGATCGATGTCCCCACATTGATGCTCTGGGGGGAAGAAGATTCAGCCCTGTGCGTCGAGACCACCGACAAGATGGATCCGCTGATGAGCGATTTCACCCTGCGGCGGCTGCCCGGTGTCTCTCATTGGGTGCAACAGGAGGCGCCGGAAACCGTCAATGCCATGATCGCCGCGTGGCTGGGCGGTATTGCGGTGCCCCAGGCGGCAGACCTCAATCGACTGGCACCGCCGACCCATCGAGATCCGGCGGCAGCTACATCATCTGCCGCCCAATAGCGCCGGCTACAAGGCGCGTCAGCCACCGCGGCGAGGCACGACCAATGCTTGTTGTCATGGCGTAGGCCAGCCCGGGAACGCGCACCACGTCGCCCTTGATGCAGGCGTCATAGCCTTCCTGCGCCACTTCCTGCACATCGCCCACGAGGAAGGACGGAATACGCTCGGTGCGTTCATTGCTGCTCTTTATGGTGCCGAACATGTTGGTTTCGGTAATGCCGGGGCATAGGGCTGTCACGGTCACACCGTCCGGCTTCAACTCTTCCGCCAGAGACTCGGTCAAGGACAGGACAAAAGCCTTGGTGCCCGCATAAACGGCAAGCGATGGGACCGGTTGGAATGACGCGACGGACGCAACATTCAGTACACGGCCGGATTTTCGTTTGGCCATTGGCGGCACGAACAAGGCAGCAAGTTCGGTCAAGGCCACCGTATTGAGGCGGATCATGTCGCCCAGCGTTTCCGGCTCCTGGCTTTTGAAAGGCCCCATTTCGAGCACACCGGCATTGTTTACCAGCACGTCGATGTCGATGCCCCGGCTTGCCATTTCATTGAACAGGTCACGGGGCGCGCCGGGCTTTGCCAGGTCAATCTGGGCGACTTCTGTCGCGATGCCGTGCTCGGCTGACAGCTTTTTCCCCAGTTTAGCCAGTTTGTCCTTGCTGCGAGCGGCCAGGACAAGATCAAAGCCACCGGCGGCGAACTTGCCGGCCAATGCCTCGCCAATGCCCGCCGAGGCGCCCGTGATCAGCACCCACTGCCCCTGGGATCCCTTGTTTACAGGACGGGAGGATGCCTTGGCGCGCGAGGCTGTTTTTCGCTTTGCGGCGGCCCTTTTTGTGGTTTTTTTAGCCGTGGTCTTACGTTTTGGAGCTGTCGCCATTTTGCTTTTCCCTGTCTCTCGGCCTCGCACCAGCGAACCTTGCGTCGGCGGGCGGTTTTCACAAGCCTATGCGGACAATTGCCCGTTTGCCACAGGTCCGTGACCTATTGGACCCACGAGGGGTCACAGGGAGCAGTGTTTGGCGCTATAGTCTTTGCGTGTGCTTGGGGGAGCGCGCAGGTCAATGGCGGACAAGGTTGTTGGGGAACGACCGCACTGCGCCGGGGCAACCGCTTTCCTTTGTGCACGGTTTTACGGCGTAGCTGGCTCTTGAGCTGGCTGCGTATTCTGGTGCCACCTGCCCGAACGGTCATGCATGACGTCTATCGACGACCAGACACCCAACGACCAGACACCGGCCACACCCGCCACCGGGTTTGATACGCGGCCTGACGCCCTTTTTGTCTGGGATGGCGAACGTGCACGCGTGGCTGAGGCCAATGCGAAAGCCGCGGCGTTGTTTGGCGAGGCCAGCATTCTTGATCTTGTGGAACGCCCTTTTGCACCGCAGGGACGATTTGCAGCAGCCCTCACACAGCTGATGGCAACAGCCACGGCCCGCCAGGATACAGTTTCCTCCGTTGACGGACGGATGCCTCATCCCGAGGGTGGGGCAGCGCTTGACGTGACGGTGTCTCTTCAGCCTTTGAACGATGGTCGCATCGGCCTTGCCGTTGAGGTGGGGGCTGATGCTGAGCCAGACAGTGCTGAAGCCCGCGTGGCGGCGCTGGGCGAAGCCATTGCAGCGCCCGGCGCTCTGTTTGCCGCAGACGGCACCTGGCTTGCCGGCAATGATGCGTCCATCGCTCTTTTGGGTGAAAAGACACCCGACCTTGGAGAGTTGCTGGGCGATCCCAAGGCAGCGCTCAGGCTAACCGGACGTGCGCTGGCTGAAGGGCTGTCGTCTGCTACATTTCGCATTGGTACGCGGTTTGGCGCCCGCCTTGCTCGCGTCACGCTGACCCGGGCCCTTGATCCCAACAGTGGTGGGGCAGCGGTCGCGGCTTACTTCAATGACATCGCAGACCGGGCAAGGGTTCTTGCCACCCCTGCCCCGGCGGCACCGGATGCAGATGCGCCCTCGACTAAAGGAACCCAGACAACGGGGACCGAGGCGACCGGGACCGATACCAAGTCTGCCGCCCTTGAGGCACGCGCCCTGATGTCCCGTGTGGGCCATGAACTGCGCACACCGCTCAATGCCATTCTTGGGTTTTCCGAGGTCATGGCCAACGAGCATTTCGGGCCCATGGGCAACGAAAAATATCTGGAATATGCCCGCGACATACATACAGGCGGCGAGCACCTGCTTGGCCTTGTGGATGACCTGCTGGAAATGGCGCGGTCCGAAAACGGGCGGCGCACCCTGTCGTTTGAGGCTGTTGATCTCGCCGACATGGCGCACGCCATGAGCGATCTTCTGCGTGCGGAAGCCGCAGACCGTGGCCTCACCCTGTTTGCCGAGATCAGCGCCAATGTCCCACCGGTTGTGGCGGATGCCCGCTCTCTGCGGCAGGTGTTGATCAATCTGCTGGGCAACGCGATCAAGTTCACCAAGTCCGGCGGCATGATCACCCTTGGCGTACGTGTGACAGATGACGGCGGCGTTGCCCTATCCGTTGTCGACACCGGCATCGGCATGGATGAAGCCCAACTGGCCGCCGCGCTTGAACCCTTTGGACAGGTGGAAGAGGCGCAGGCTGATCTGGCGGAG
>JBCBUN010000254.1:0-3759 GCA_039818145.1 Pseudomonadota bacterium | reverse complement strand
GCACGTGATGCCAAACGCCGCTTAGAAGAACGAAATCATAAGGTTCCCCTGCGGATTTGGCGGCGTCCAGCGCAGGCAATGTATCGTTGAGCCAACGAACAGAGCTGGAGCGATACTGCTCAGCCGCATGAAGCCGAAACGCATCCACAGGCTCACAGGCGGTGACGTCGTGCCCCTGTGCGGCAAACCACGCCGGATTGCGGCCGCTGCCCGCCCCCACATCAAGCACCCGGCAGGGGCGCGCAGGCAGGATATCTAGGACAGCACCAAGAACCGTTTCCGTCGGCAATGCCTCATAGCGCGGGATGAGGTCAGCAGCGTCAGCCGCATATCCTCGAATAGGTTCTGTCGACATCAAACTCCCCCGCCTCCGTTCGGCTCACTAAGGTCTGTGATTCGGCGAGCAACAAAAACTGCAGATGCGCCAAGAGCAATTACGCCTAGAAATGGCGATATCCCGTCTGCGGCACCTCAAGCGCGTCACCCTGCGCGTCCACCACATCAACAACGCCTGCTGACCCGGACGTGAGTTCTCCGATCCGCGTAACGGGTGTTTCCGTCTCACCGGAGGCTTCAGCGATTGCCTCTGCGGCATCAGCTGAAGCGGCGAACAGTATTTCATAGTCATCGCCCATGCCCAGCAGCGACAGATGCAAGGCGCGGTCCTTTTTGACCACCCGACTGGCTGACGACGACAACGGCACACGGTCAAATTGGATGCGCGCTGCAAGACCTGAGGATGTCGCCAGGTGACCGGCATCTGCGATCAGACCGTCGGATACATCCAGGGAAGCTGTGGCAAAGCCGGACAGCTTTTGACCAAATTCAACTCTCGGCTCGGGCAGATGGTAGCTGCCAACAAGCCGTGTGCGGGTGCCAAGAGCAACCGTGCCCAACTCATCCCTCAATACCTTGAGGCCAAGTCCTGCGTCACCAATGGTACCGGTGACGTAAAGGCCGTCTCCCGCCTTGGCCCCGGCACGGCGCACAACGCCGTTGTCGCCTGTCTTGCCGATAGCAGTCAGGGAAAACGTGTCGGGGCCCGGTGTCCGAACCGTATCGCCACCGATCAGAACAAGACCATATGTTGCCAGATCTGCAGCAAGCCCCTGTGTGAAGCTCTCCAGCCACGCAGTATCCCGACCGGTGTGAAATGCTGCTGACAGAAGACAGCCAACCGGTTGTGCCCCCTTGGCTGCAAGGTCGGATACATTCACCCGCACAAGCTTTTGCGCAATCTGGTCAGCGGGGTCATCCGCGAGGAAGTGCACACCGGCAACAATCATGTCACTGGTGATGCAGCTGCGACCGTCCGTATCAGGAACAAGCCCCACATCGTCGATGAGGTTCAGGCCGTGTGAACTGTCGGACAGGGGAGCAAACAGGCGGGCGATCAGGTCAAACTCTGTTTCAGAGTTGCCACCACCCTTTGTCACTAGACTTCGCCCAGCAGCTCGCGGGCCAGACGGTCCAGCACCGCATTGACGACCTTTGGTTCGTCCCCATCAAAGAACGCGCGGGCAACGGTCACATATTCGTTGATAACGGCCTTCGGTGGAACGTCGGAACGCCCGTAGATTTCAAACGTGCCGGCACGAAGTGTGGCGCGCAACGTGGCGTCCAGCCGGGGCAACCGCCAGCCTGACGCCAGCGCCTTGTCGATGGCCGGATCAAGCTCCGCCTGCTTGTCCACAACGCCGCGCACAATGGACTCAAAAAAGTCCGCATCCGCCGGATTGTCGTCGTTGAGTTCTTCTGCGGTTTCACCATCATAGGTGCGGCCAAGACGGGCAGCGCGAAACTCCGCAATCACATCGCCGATGTCAGCGCTGCCGATGTCCATCTGGTAGAGCGCCTGCACAGCCGCCAACCGCGAATTGCTGCGGGCTTCGTGGGGCTGTTTTCGTGCGGGCTTCTTGCTCAAAGTCCATCCACCTTCATGGCGCGTTTGTGGGCGATCATCGCCAGTGTGGCAGCAGCAGCGCCGCCGCCCTTGTTCTTGTCATCGACCTTGGCCCGCGCCCAGGCCTGATCTTGGTTCTCTACGGTCTGAATGCCGTTGCCCAGAGCCAGCGCGTGCTCAACGCTCAGGTCCATAAGCGCCCGCGCGCTTTCAAATGCAACAATATCAAAATGCGCTGTTTCGCCACGTATGACACAGCCAAGGGTCACAAAGCCATCGTAGGACGTCTGGCCACCGGTCACCTTCATGGCCCGAAGGGCGTAAACCACAGCCGCCGGGATTTCCAGAACGCCGGGAACTTCCATACGTTCATAGGTGCCGCCTGCAGCTTCAATTTCTGCGATGGCACCGCGCGCCATTTCATCCGTCAGCTCGGGATAAAACCTGGCTTCGATAATCAGAATATGTGGATTGTTCTTACTCATGTTTTTTCTTTTATCTGGATCAGCTCTTGGTGATCGGGCGCATGCCGACAACCTCAAGGCCGTACCCGTCGATGCCGACAATGGTGGGATTGGGTGAGTTTGAAAGAAGTTCCATCTTGCGGATGCCCAGATCGAGAAGGATCTGCGCACCAACCCCATATTCACGCAGGCGGCGTGGCCCCTGCTGCAAGCGGGTCTCGTCATCGGTCAACAGCATGTCCGACACGATGGTCGCGTCCGTATCGCGGATGATGACGATGACACCCCGGCCCTCTTTATCGATGGCCTTCATGGATTCTTCAATGAGATGCGAGCGGCCACCCTTGGCGCCAAGAATGTCATCAAACACATTGATGGCATGCATCCGCACAAGCACGGGATCAGGCGTGGTGATGTCACCCTTCACAAGAGCAATATGCTCAGAATACTGAACATTATTCTTGTAAACGATCATCTGGAACTCGCCGGCATTCTCCGTTTCAAATGTCCGGTCAACAGCCCGCTGCATGAAATTGTCGTGCTTGCGGCGATAGGCAATCAGGTCCGCGATGGTCGCGACCTTGAGATTGTGCAGCTGTGAGAACTGAATGAGGTCCGGTAGACGCGCCATGGTGCCGTCATCATTCATGATCTCGCAGATCACACCCGCCGGGTTCAGACCGGCAAGACGCGAGACATCAACGGCAGCTTCCGTGTGACCGGCCCGGACGAGCACGCCGCCTTTCTTGGCGACCAGCGGGAACACGTGCCCCGGCGTGGCGATGTCGGCGTAGTTCTTTGTGGGGTCAACGGCGACGGCGATCGTATGCGCCCGGTCGTGAGCCGAAATGCCGGTGGTGACGCCTTCACGTGCTTCAATCGAAATCGTGAACGCCGTTTGGTGTCGCGACTGGTTGTGAGACGACATCAGATGCAGGTTGAGTTGCTCAGATCGCTCTTCCGTCATCGACAGGCAGATCAGGCCACGGCCATACTTGGCCATGAAGTTGATTGCATCCGGGGTCGCCATCTGCGCCGGGATCACCAGATCGCCTTCGTTCTCGCGATCCTCCGCATCCACCAGAATGAACATCTTGCCGTTGCGGGCGTCTTCGATGACATCCTCGATCGGGGACAGAAATTCGGAAAACTCGCTCATACGTGCTCCTTGCCAGGCCATTCGGCCGCTTGGATTTCTTGTGTTTCTATGGGGGTCAGGCCGTCTTTCGCCCGGATTTCCGTCTTGGTCTATTGGCCTGCAAACTCTATCTGGCGAGCGACATAGCGCGCCAGCATGTCAATTTCCAGATTTACCGGGTCACCATCCTTAAGAACGCCCAGGGTGGTTTGTGTTTGGGTATGGGGAATGATGTTCACCCCAAAGGTGTCCTG
>JBCBUN010000253.1:0-3763 GCA_039818145.1 Pseudomonadota bacterium | reverse complement strand
GCCCAGCTGACGACGTCACGCACAACCTTTTGTGTAGCCACGTTCATGGCGGTCACAACGTCCGCAACATTGTCTGATAGCGCTCTGCGATCAAAGAATGGGGTTCCTTGCCCTTGAGGCTCGCAAGCCGTTTGGTGAAGACATTACGCTCGCCGTCGCGATAGCGCCTCCACAGTTCAACCTGTGGTTCTTCCTCCAATGCCCGATCAATGTCGATGGACAGGGATTGAAGCGTTTCGATGATGTGATGGGCTGCGCGGGGCACATTCGTTGCCCTGTCTTCGCGGGCCCGCGCCGCGGACAGAACATCACCGAGGCGCCACTTGGCATCTGAATTGAGGCTGGCTGTCTCCGCCTTGGTCGGCGTGGCGGGAGATGCGTCGCTGGAGGCAGCAGGCGCAAAGGCGGTTGGTGACGGCTGAGCCAAAGGGTCCGCCGGCGGCCACGAGCCGGAAACAGGTCCAGGTCCCATGCGCTCAAGGGCATTGGCGACAGACTCCGCAACCGCTGCAATGGCACCGATCTGTTCGCCCATCACGGCGCGCAGACGTTCTGCCTGCGTGCTGGCTTCTTCAGGAAGCTGCTCGAGGCGATGGCCAAGTTCGTCGCTGGCGCTGGTCATGTCCTTGGCGGCGTTCTGAGCGCTGGAGCCGATATTGCTGAGCAGGGCCTGCAGACGTTCGCCGCTGGCATCCACATTCTTGGTGGAGAAGTCGATGGCCTGTGACAGGTGACCGGTGGCATCAGCGACGCGGGCCTGCATATCAACAGCGCGGCTTTCCATGAGGCCGGTTGTCTGTTCAATCTGGCTGGCGGCATCCCGCGCGGCAGCGGTCAGCTTCTCAGCCTCTCGGGTCACCCGTGGGCCAAGCCCCATGGCTTTGGCGTCAGCGTTGTCGAGTGCTTCATTGATTGTGTCGGCATGGCTGGCAATTGCAGTTTCAATCTGGGTGGCGCGTTCACGCAGATCCGCTGCCAGCGCATCCAGGGTCTCGCGTTGTTCTGCAAAGGAACGGACGGCGCGCTCATTGTCGTCGGCCAGGGTGCGGGCGGACTGGTTCAGGGCCTCGCTTTGGTCTGCGAAGCTGACGGCAAGTTCGCCGGCACGCAGCACGGCGTGTTCGGCCGTGGCGTCGAGACGATCGGCCTGGGATTCCACGTTCTCGCGGACTGCCTTGGTGGAGCGGGCGACCGCTTCAAGGGTCTTGGACAGATAGTCCCCGGCACGGCCCATGCCGGCCTGTGCTTCAGTCATCTGTTCGGCTGCGCGGCCGGTGACCCCGGACACGAGCTCCACCTGGGAGCGGGTGGCTTCCACCACGCTGGCGGATTCCTGCTCCAGCGCCTTGCCAGTTTCAATCAGGGCCTTGCGTTCAGTGCCGATCAGATCACGCAGGGTGCGGGCGCGCATTTCCGCGCGGGCACTTGCCGCTTCAAGGCCGTTGAGTTCGCCATTGATGGTCTTGCGCAGTTCCATGGCCCGGACTTCCGCCTGCTTGAGCGTACGTTCCATGCGGCGCATCTCCGTGGACACGGCATGGCCGACGCTGGCAGTGGCGGCGGCAGAGGTTTCAACAGGCGAGAGAAGTGCGCGCGAGGCTTCCGCCATGTGTTCCGCGCTGGCCCGCATCTGGGCGCCCCACCACATGATGCTGGCAAACCCCCAGATGATGGCGAGGGGCGCGAAGAGGGCAGCAGCAAGCAGTGCCACCTCGGCAGGCGGCAATATCAACAGGCCGCCGGGGCCGTAATAGCCAACGGCGTAGGCGAACATGATGCCGGTCCAAAATGCGCTGGCTATGGCGCCTAGATAAAGCGGCACAGGTGACGGCTTGCGGGGGCCACGCATCCGCACCGGCGCCTTGCGCTGTCGGGTCGCAGTTTCAGGAACGATTCGCCGCTCAAACAGCTCTTCATCCGTGTCGTCGGGCTCGTTCCCGGTCTGCCCTGTCGGTTTTGTGGCTGGGCTCGGGGATGCTGTAGCTGTCGCCGCTTCTTTCACCTGCTGTTTCGGCGCCGTGGCCGATGCCTTTGTGTCTCCAAAATCACTGACGGTAGGCCGCAATCCTGCTGTTTGCGGATCGCGGTTCTGAGATGTGGTGTCTGATTTTTCGCCATCCTGCGGGCCGTTGAGCGGTCGTGCGAGGCGGGGGCGTTTAAGGGGGCGGTCCGGCAAAGGTCCGTTCCTTCGATTTTGGGGGTTTTAGGGTGCAGGCACGGTAACCATTTGTTTACTCTAGCGTGGCTGCACGGACGCTGCCAACCAGAGAAGCAGGGCAGTGCGCATCGGTTTTTGCCGAGAATTGCTGGGGAGAGCCGACGGTCGCGCCATGCCGACCGTCTTAGGAACGCCGCACACAATGTGGCGAGATGGGGCACAACATGATTGCAGATCCGACATTGAACCTGGTGGCTGCCTGCGCGGTCTTTCTGGGTATCCACATTTTCATCTCCGGCACCCGGCTGCGGGACGTCCTGACCAGCCGGATCGGGGAGGGACCCTATATGGGTCTGTTCGCGGTGATGTCGCTGGCAGCGATTGTCTGGATGGCCATGGCCTTCAATCGGGCCAGTGCGGACACCTTTACGCTGCTCTGGATCCCTGAACCCTGGTGGCACCATGCGGCGATGACAGCGATTTTGCTGGCGGCCATTCTGGTGGTGCTCGGCAATGTCACCAAGAGCCCGACAGCGACAGGCGGTGGGGATCTTGTGGATGATCCGGATGCGGCCAAGGGCATATTGCGGATTACGCGGCATCCGTTCCTGTGGGGCGTGCAGCTTTGGGCGCTGGCGCATATCGCCATGAATGGTGATCTGTCATCGCTCCTTTTCTTTGGGACGTTTGCCGTTCTGGCCCTCATCGGCCCGCCGACAATTGATGCCAAGCGGGCACGGGCGCTGGGCGAGCGGTGGGACGGCTATGCAGCTCGCACCTCCAATGTACCGTTTGGCGCGATCCTGACCGGCCGAAACTCCTTGAAGCTTGGAGAGATCGGCATTGTGTGGCCGCTTGTGGGTGTCGCGCTCTACTTCGCGCTGGTCTACGGGCATGAGTGGCTGTTCAGCGTCAGCGCGTTACCGGTTCGTTAGGCATAAGCGCATGCTGTCCGGTTTTGCGGTGATCTGACCGGCAGTAGCTGTGGCGGTTTAACATTTCCTACGTTCTTTGTTCGTAGGCTTTCCGAGCTGTTTTTATTCGGAAGGAAACCGTATGCAGCCCGCGACTGCGCATATCTCTGAGAGCCGTACGGCTGGTCCTGAAGGGACTGCTGCTGCGGATAACCGGCCCATCGACCTGGTGCATCTGTCAAAGTTCACCATGGGGCGCCGCGACCTTGAGGCTGAAATTCTCGGCCTGTTCCGTCAGCAACTGGCCGTCAGCCTGGACAAGCTTGCTGCTGCCGCCGATATGGCCGGTGACGACAAAGCCTGGAAGGAAGCAGCACATACGCTCAAAGGCTCTGCCCGCGGTGTTGGTGCCTGGGCCCTTGCAGATGCAACGGCTGATGCAGAGCTTCTGACGTCCGGCCCCGACCGGGTCGCTGTCATTGCGGGCCTTGATGAACTGGTGGCAGCCGCCACGGGCTTTATCGATGATCTGCTGGAAGACTGGCAGAACTAGGCCTCAGCTTTCGCGGCTTGTACCTCAGGTGAGTGTCCGTCGAATTGCCTTGCGCAACTCGTCGGGAAAGGCCCGTTTGGTTTGGGTAAGCGTTTTCTTGCCGAAAATCTGAGCCAGTGTGGGCTGAGAGATCGCGAA
>JBCBUN010000252.1:0-3768 GCA_039818145.1 Pseudomonadota bacterium | reverse complement strand
ATCGCCCGACCTGGAGGGCATCAACATCACGGTTTGGTCGCGCATTAGAACTACCGCAAGATTCCGGTATTTTGAAACGTTGCAAAATCGCCCTCCTGGAGGAGGTCGGTCGATGCCCGGACGCGGCCGGGCGGTTGCTCTATGTGGTGTCTGAAAGGGCCAAAATGAACGGCAGGAAAATCCGCGAAGCAGCCATTCCGCTATCCATCTCCACCCAATTCTTCCCATGTCTGCCGTACCCAGCCTTTGATCACCTGCGCCTCTTCCCAGCGGTTTGACATCTCAACCCCGTCCGGTCCGGTCATCGCATATTCGGGTGGCCCCAATTCGCACACAAAGATGCAGTCCCCCGATGGGTTGCGTGCCCGCCAATCAGTCAGCCCTTCGCGCCACCAGCCTTTGAACAGCTGGACCCATTTCTGGTGCTGAGGGAAATCCAGCTGCAGCTGGATTTGTTGACGTGATGCAACGCGGCCTTGGAAGCTGTCAGAACGCTGCAAGATGCGGCTGATCAGCCCCATGTCATGATCTGATAGGGGGAACCAGAATTCCCGATCGACCACATAATGCGACAGGTCTGCGCAAATGCGCATTTCTGGGATGCGGTCCAATAGTTGCAGTGTTGTGTAAAGGTCATTGGTGATGCAGTTGCGGTGCGTCTCGAACTGTACAGGCACGCCGATGCGGTCGGACATAGCCATCCACGTCTCAATCACCGGCACCATATCATCCAGCGCGATGGGCATGACCTGCCCAATCACATCGACGAAAGGCGCGCCGAAATCGGCGGCCAAATGTAGCGTATCCTCTAAGCTTTTAATCGTTTTTGGGAAAGCCACAATCAGCGGCGTCAGCCCGGCGGCCTCCATATGTGGACGCACGGCGTGGGCGACGGCCACGTCCGACGCACCCAGATCAATCGCCATGCCGTCAAAGCCGGCACCAGCCACCATCTCGCAAACCTGTTCATGGGGCAGTTTTATACCAGCCTGGTCATGCGGCTGCATCGCCCAAAGCGATGTATAGACCTTAAGCTGTCTCATGGCATAACGGTGAGGGTGAGGTCCCGGCGCAGGGCCGGGACGGCGCTGTCACCTGTCATTCTGCGGGCATCCGCGTGACGCGCCCACCAGCGCGCGGGATGATCCAGACCTCATCCATCGGGTATTGGCTTTCATCCTTGGCCATCAGCTTGCCGATCACTTCGCGCTGGAATTCGAGCCAGCCCATGCGGTGCACTTCGCCTGCCTTGTCTTCGATCCGGTCGTTCAATTCGCGCAGCTTCCAGAACGGCACAGCAGGAAAGGTATGGTGCGCGGTGTGATACGGCATCTGCCAGCATAGCCAGTTCTGCAGCGCATTCGCGCGGGTGGATCGTGTGTTTTCCATGATGTCGTTTTCATGGGACAGACCCAGATGCTCGATCGTGTTCTGCAACTGGTGGATCGGTTTGGTCAGCACCATGGGGATCAGCCAGAAGGTCAGCGCCGCCCATGATCCAGTGATCACAGATATGAAGGCGATCAAACCATAGCCTGCCAGATGAAGGCGACTTTCGCGGATCACCCGCGCCTCTTCCTCGGCCCGGATATAGGGTTCGATGATCGTGCCAGAGGCGCGGCGCAGCACGCCTAAAACGCGATTGCGCCAATAGGTGATCCCGCTGAGCCATAGCAGATAGGTGGTCAGCGTGTAGGGTTCGCGTACCAACTCGCCATCCCGTTCCCAATCCTGGGTGTATTGGTGATGGGCGAAATGCATGATCTGGTCGAAATCGCGGGGGAATATCTGGATAAAACCGATGATACGGCCAAAGACCTCATTCAACTTTCGGGTCTTGAAAACGGTGGCATGGGATAGCTCATGCTGGGCCGGGGCCGAGGCGCGCTTGGCCTTAAGGATCACCCGGTTCAGCACCTCTGCCACGCGGGACGGGTCGCGCACCTCCTCCTGGTAGGCGACCATGTCCTCAAAGAGCTTCATCTGCTCGACTTCCTGAAACCCGCCCTGGCCCATGGTCTTGTTCGCGGCCTGTGGCGTGACCAGCAGAAGCGGCGTGTGGTTCCAGTAGGCCGTTTTCACGGCGGTCACGAAATTTGTGATGCCTGGACCGTTCTGAGCGATCATCATGCTCATGCGGCCATTGGCGCGGGTGTAGCCGTCGGCCATGAAGCCCCCAGATCCCTCATGGGCACAGTCCCAGAACTGGATCCCTGCGGCTCCGAACAGGTCGGAAATCGGCATCATCGCAGATCCGATGATCCCGAAGGCGTTGTTGATGCCATGCCGCTGCAGGACTTTCACGAAGGCTTCTTCTGTCGTCATCTTCATGGGGGTGCTCCTCCGGCTTGTGTTGCTTCGCTTATGGGCACTGGTCTTTCTGACGTTAGGTCCAGTTGTCGAAGCCAACTAAGACCAATACTCCGAGGCCGTCGGACAGCTCGAGTGACTAGCCCGCCTCGCCCCTGCTTGCCGCAGCGATCAGAGCGATGCCGTCCGGGATCCGCGTCTCGGGTATGGACGAGAAGCCGAGGCGGTAGAACTCCCGAGGCCCATTCTCATAGAAGAAGGCCTGGCCGGGCTCGATCAGAACTCGCCTTTCCCTGAGCCGCTCGGCAAGATCTTCAGCGTCCATTCCGTCTGGCGCGCGCATCCAGAAGCTGGATCCTCCGAACACGCCGGCCCCTGCGATCGTCAGCCCGTGGGCGTGGATTTCCTGCGCCATGGTGTTCCAGCGGCTTTGGAACGCGCGACCAATGCGCTTCAGCAATGCGTCATAGTGCCCAAGCTGCAGGAACAGAGCCGCAGTGCGCTGCATCTGGCCGGGAGGGTGGCGCAGCATGGCGGTCCGCAAGGCCCGGGCAGCTTCGATGAAAGGGGCCGGGCCCACGAGGTAACCCAGCCGCAAACCGGGAAAGAGCGACTTCGAGAAGCTGCCCACATAGATCACCCGACCGCCCCGGTCGATGGACTTCAGCGACGGGTAGGGCGACTTGAGGAAAGACAGCTCGAACTCGTAGTCATCCTCGACCACCAGGAACTTGTCCCGCTCCGCCGCTTCCAGAAGACTGCGGCGGCGCTCCATGGGCATCGTGGCGTTGGTAGGGCACTGGTGGGAGGGCGTAACGAAGACCACATCTGTATCGGACGGGACAGCGTTGGGCGGCAGGCCATCGCGATCAACCGTAACGGCTTCTGTCTGGCACTCAGTGCGCGATAGAATATCGCGGAGCGAGGGGTAGCAGGGTTGCTCGATAACCGCTTTGCGGGAGGCTGAAAGGAGAAGCTGGGCGGCGATCCACAGCCCGTTTTGGGCCCCCAGTGTGACCAGTACCTCGTCAGCCCCAACAACAATGCCGCGCCGCGGAAGGATGTGGCGTGTGACGAATTCAACCAGCTTCTCGTCGTCGCGGTCGGCGTAGTCGCCTGTAAGGCTGTCGAATTCCCGTTGACCAAGCGCCTGCAAGGCGCAAAGGCGCCAGGTCTTGTAGTCAAAGAGTGTCGGATCCGCCTGACCATAGATGAACGGGTACTTGTAGCTGCCCCAGTCCGCCGGTTTGCGCAGACCCGCGTCCTCAGCGTTGGGGCAGGCCAGCGCCTCGCCCCAGTCGACGGTCGAGGCTCCGTGTTCCGCCGGGGTCAGGCGGCGCGGCTGGGGGGCGGTGTTCGAGACATAGAAGCCCGAACGCCCCTCGGCGTGGAGGTAGTCATTGGCCTGCAACTCGGTGTAGGCGAGCGTGACGGTGATCCGGCTCACGCCGAGATGGC
>JBCBUN010000251.1:0-3771 GCA_039818145.1 Pseudomonadota bacterium | reverse complement strand
ACATTTTCGACTGCAAACGAGTTTGGGGACGCTCTGGTGGACTATCACCGCATGCGCTACCGGCTGTTCATAGAACGTGAAGGCTGGGACATTCCCCATTTCGACAATCTTGAATATGACCAGTTTGATACCCCGGCCACGGTCTATCTGATCAAGCGCAGACCCGAGACCGGTGAAGTGATGGGCGGCATGCGCCTTATTCCCACCACGCAGCCCTATCTCGCGGAGCACGTCTGGCCGAACATCATCCAGACCCGCCCGCTTCCCAAGGACCCGAAGGTCTGGGAAGGCACGCGGATGAGTGCAGCTCCGGAGCTGTCCGTGGAGGAACGGCGCCAGACCCTTGCTGAACTTGGCATCGGTTTTGTGGAGTTCCTGCTCAGCGTCGGGGCGGATCGTGTGATCTTCGAAATGCCGCCAAAGCTGCTTGAGTTCCAGTCCCGGGCCAATCCGGAGTTCGTCGAGAAGCTGGGCGAGCCGATCACGCTTGACGACGGCACGCTGCTTGTGGGCGGCTGGGTCCATCTGAGCGAAACAACGCTGGCGGCCTATCGCGCCGGAGCTGGTGTCACAGAAGACATTGTGACCTATCCCAAGGCCAGTATCCCCTACCGCAAGGCAGCCTGACGTCACGGACAGGTACCGAAGATTGACCCGAATGCACTAGGTGCATTCGGGTCAATTGCGTTTCAAACACTCACGAACTGTTGGCCGTCATTGCAAGGAAAGGACTTGAGCACTGTGTCGGGGCTTTGCGAAACTCAAAACAGAGCGGATGGGCGAATCCCTGCCGCAGGAGTGCTGGGATGCGAGTGCTGCAGTCTGGCGCCAAAGGAAGTGGAAAAGCGCTCATGTTGGACGCCCGCGTCAAAAGTCTTTTTCAACAATGGCTGCTGGATGCAACGCCCGCTCCCTGGGGTGTTGCCCATGACCGCAAAACCGACACCTACATGATTGTGGCAAGAGACAATGATGGTCGCCCGCGTCTGGATGCGGCAGGTGGCCAGATCACGATTGCAACAGGCATGACGCGGTCAGACGCCGCCATGCTGGTGCAGTTGCGTACGCTATTGGATGAGGATGAAAACCCGCCCCGCGTGGTCAGTCTCTTCTAGACGTCATTCTCGCCGGCTTTGAGACGTGACTCTCGCTCTGCCCAGCCAAAAATGCCCTTGGACATCAAAGACATTTCCGCCTGCCGCCGCGCACCATAGATGTGAGCGCGTGCCGCATGGGCCTCCCGATTATCCGGTTCAGCAAGGGCTGCTGATTCGACAAGGTGGCAGGCCAGCCGCATGTCAGCCTCCGCGCCGGTCTCGGCAAGCGTTTGCGCACGCGCGATCACCGGGCCGACACCGCCCGCGAGCGATATCATCTCCTGCGCAAGAGCCGCATCAGGCGCTGGTTTCAGGCGCGACGGGTTGCCGTCATACCAGCCGCCATAGAGCCGCCAGATATTGTGCAAAATGAACTCGGGTTCGTCATAGACCGGCTTGAGATAGGGCTTGTCCATGAAGTGAGATGGCAACTTGACCGAGTGCAGCACGTCATCAAACCGCGCGCCATTGTTCATCATCTCCAGCGATTGCTGGACCAGCAGTTCCAGAGCGGTGGCGATGGTATCCAGCACCGTGGCGATACGCGCCTTGCCTTCAATCGGCAATCCGTGTGCAGGCAGCAACAGCTCTGGTTCCTTGGCCGCCATGTCGCGCAGTGCCTTCGCCCATTCAAGCGGATAACGCTGCACTTTCTGGGGGTTCCCGGCATTGGGGAAAACCCAGGTCACAAAGTCGCCCGAGCAAATGGCCTTGTGCTCGGGGATCCAGGCCCACAGGTGATCATCTGTTTCGCCAATGGCGTGGTTCAGCTGAAATGTCAGATCGCCCGCGCGCAGGGTCATGGCATCCCGAAATGTCGTATCCGGATCAACCCATGGGTCCGGTCCGAAGCGGCGCGGTTGCGGTGCCCCTCCATCATTGCCGCCGCCAGCACCCATCTTGAGTTCGGAGGCCGGCGCAAACTGACGGGCATTGATGGTGAAGTTGTAGCCATTGGTCAGCTCGTATCTCCGGAAGCGCGGGCTGACATTCTCATGGGCCACGACCTGTGGGCGTGTGTGACCGCGCTCGCAGGCGTCACACAGAATTGCCCCGGTACCGCCCACATGGTCCGCATGGCCGTGGGTGTAGCAAACATGGGTAACCGGTTCTTCGGTCCAGCGCCGCAGCGACTTGACGACACCACCGGCAAAGGCGTCGAGGCTTGTGTCAAACAGCACCACCCCGTCCCCGGATTTGAGCGCCACCACATGACTGAAGGCTTCGATTATGGCAACGCCATCGCCGACTTCGGACAGCTCTGTCGTCGGGCGATTAATCAGCCCGGCACCTTCATACACCCCGTCGTCAATGTAATGCGCCGACTTCGCCAGAATGTCAGACATCGATGCTCTCCCCTTGTGAGGCCATTTCCTGAAATCAGAGCCGGACTATAGCGGCCAATTTCAAATTAGAAACACCCATTAATTTGGCGGCGAGAGATTCTACCTGCTGCAGGCTTCACAGGCGGCGGGCCAGCCCTGAATCTGGCCAGCCCGCGCTGGTCCTAGAAGTCGACTGAAAGCCCGCTGCGGACCACAATCGAGTTGATGTCATCTTCAAAAGTACCACCGGCCGCACCGGTCAATGTACGGCTGCCCGCACGCCGAACGCTTCCGGCATCCACAGCCTGCCGGAAACCCACGTCTACGAAGGTCGAGAGCTGTTCGGACAGCGCATAGTTGACGCCACCCGTGACGTGCCAGGCAAACACGGTGTCGCCGTCATCATTGAGGTTTAGCCCGCCCGCTCCGTAGAGCAGATTATGGCTGACGATGTTGATGCCCGCGCCGCCGCCGATGTACGGCGTGAGGTCATTGCTGATCACGTTCGGCAGGTCGAAGAAGACGTTGCCGTAAATCCCGACATTGGAAATCTGGCTGCCGTCTGCAACCACTTCGTTGCCCGCGCCATTGCCGGAAAAGTCGATGGTGTCGACGTCATTCTCGGTATAGCTGACTTCGAGTTCCGTGCGCGGAACAATTCCGCCGAAATTGTAGTCAGTCCAGCGGTACCCAACGGCGCCGCCAAAGGTAAATCCAGTATCGAAATCAGTCTCGACAGTGTTTGTGCCGTTGGAGAATTCAACATCATCGGTATGAATGCTCGCACCGCCGTTGAGCGACAGATACCAGTCATGGGCATTGTCTTCAGCGTGTGCGGCTGTGGTGACGAGAGAAGCAAGGGCGGCAAGTGCCGTGGCACGCGCTGAGCGCGTGAGGAAGGGATTAGAAGTCTGCATGTGTTGGTCCAGCCTTGAAGTGTGTTTTCCGAGCGCCCCCGCCCAACCGCAATCCACGGTCACGTTGAAAACACTTGTGCGCCAGACCAGCGATCACCTTCCAATCACATGCAGGAGACTTCCCTTACAAACCCGTCAGGTCGAGTGATGTCACGTGCGCAGAACGAACAAGCCATTCGGCGGGCGTGACAGCCGAACGAAAAGTCTAGATTTTGAGAGGGAAGTGGCGCGCCGGGGAAGATTCGAACTCCCGACCCCCAGATTCGTAGTCTGGTGCTCTATCCAGCTGAGCTACCGGCGCAGGTTTCACGGGATGGATGGCTTCAAGGAGGAAGCCTTGCAAAAGATGCAAAGTGCAGGGGATATGGGCCCTGCCCGCGAAGGCGTGAAGCTCTAATGCACCACGCATCCAAGCGCAAGGGGCAATCAGCG
>JBCBUN010000250.1:0-3790 GCA_039818145.1 Pseudomonadota bacterium | reverse complement strand
CTTTATCGCCCGCAACTTTGCCCAGGCCATTGCCGGACTAGATGATAGTCAGGCACAGACCGACGCCAACACAGCCACATCCGAAAGCACCTCATGAGCGACGCCGCCGTCAAAACAGAACCGTTGAGCCCGACCGTCCGCCTGCTGATCGAGATCGGGCCGCTGGCGGTCTTCTTCATCGCCAACTGGCGCTTTGACATCTTCACGGCCACCGGCGCATTCATGGTTGCCATTACCGCATCCCTTGCCGCGTCGTGGTTGCTGGCCCGCCACATCGCCACCATGCCGCTCGTCACCGGTGTCTTCGTGCTCGTGTTCGGTGCCCTGACGCTCTATCTGAACGATGATCTGTTCATCAAGGTGAAGCCAACGCTAGTGAACGGATTGTTCGCCGCGATCCTGTTCAGCGGTCTCTTCTTCGGCAAATCGCTACTGAAGATCGTGTTCGACGGCACGTTCCGCCTGACCACGGAAGGCTGGCGCAAGCTCACCTGGCGCTGGGCCTTCTTCTTCGTGTTTCTGGCGGTCCTCAACGAGATCGTCTGGCGGAATTTCTCAACCGACTTCTGGGTCAGCTTCAAGGTCTTCGGCAACATGCCCATCACCATGGTGTTCGCCGTCGCCCAGGTCGGCCTGCTGCAGAAATACGCCCTGCCTGAGCCGGAGACAGAAGCCGAAAAAGAAGCCGAAGCCGAACGCCAGAACGAAACGCTTTAGGGCACCACTTGCGATAAATACCCCCCGCGTCCCCGGACTTGATCCAGGGATACGGGCGGCGCTGTGTCGCTTAGTTGAAATCCTGCACAAGCTCAGGGCTGTCGAGATGTCGGCCCTTGTCCCAGCCCAGCCAGCCGATCTGCGTGCCGTGAGGATGGGAGTCTGCAAGAATGCGCGCATCGCAGGTGCCATCACCGCGCCACAGGGCCAGCGCCACATGCATCGGCTTGTTGTTGGTTTCAGGCTCCAGCCGCAACCACGCAACAGGGGTGTCAGGCGTGGCAGCCTCGCCCGCGGCCGTAATGGCTGCATAGGCCCGGTCCTGAACCTGTTTGGGCATGTACTGCCACATCACCGAATGCAGCACGCATCTCGCCTGCCCAGGCACACCCGGACCACCCAGCACGTCTTCTAGCCAGGCATCGGCCGACGCATGTTCCACAACCGGCCTGACCTCCTGAGCAATGGCAATCGCTGCGTCCAGCCGCGCCAGACGTTCCGGCATATCGGTCCAGATATAGGATCGCACCTTGAGGGCATTGTCCGGGTTGAGGATGTCAATCGGCGTGGCATCGCAGGCGCGCCGCGCGGCAATGGACAAAGGCGCATCCACCGGCGGCGTTGTGGGAAGTGCCCAATCCGGAGTCATGCGGCAGGCGGAGGTATCATCTCCCCATGTTGCGGACCCGAATGTGTAGTGAAACCGGTCCAGCCCCTGCAGCAGTCCGGCGCTCGCGCCCAGTTCAAATGTGGCAACCGGCATCTCAACCAGCCGGGCGAGTTCGAGCAGTCCCGGCAAAAGCGCACCGGACCTCGCCACTTCATTGGTCTGCGGCGGCTGGGTGACATAGTCGGTGGTGAAAGCCTTGTGCGCGGCAAAGGCCGCAAGGACGTGTTTCCAGACACCATCCGCCACACCATCACCACCGCTCGAAGGATAGTGCCGGGCAAGCGCCGGCACATCTCCACTCAAAGCGAGCGCATGCGCGCACCCCAAAAAACGCAGCGGCAGAACGTCCGTTGATACATCACCCGCAGTGGATCCCTCCCACCACGGCATGTAGGCCGCAACGATATCGTCTCCTGCTTCAAACGCGTCCGCTGCCTGTTCAAGCAGAGCAGCAGAAAAAGGTGATCCCAACAAATGGCAAAACTCTGCCTGTTTGCGAAAACCAACCGCGAAAGCTTCAAGACGACCATTCATGCGACGCTCCGTTATGAACCCTGCCTATCGAGGGCAGGCAAACGGTGCGGGCTAACCGTGCGGCAAGGGAAGCCCATTGACGCAAGGCTGATATCCGTCAGTCAGGCTTGCCAGCGGCACCAACAGGATTGGTGAAAGGGGCAAAAACCGGCGTTTGCGCAACTTCCTGAAACTGCGTCAGTGCCCAGCGAACGCTTGGAAAAGCCAGCTCGTCCCAGGGGATGTCTTCCTTGCGGAACAACGCCACCTCCAGACTTTCCTCACCTACATCAATGTCAGGAGACAGCAGGGTTGCTTTGTACATCAGCTGCACCTGAGAGATATGCGCCAGGGAATAGACCGCCAACAGAGCATCAATGCGAATATCCGCACACGCTTCTTCAAACGCTTCGCGCCGGGCGCCGGCGTCCGTTGTTTCGCCATTTTCCAGATAGCCCGCCGGCAGCGTCCAGAACCCCTTGCGCGGTTCAATAGCACGACGGCACATCAGATACCGCACGTCGCCATCTTCCGCGCCGTCCCACGTAACAACAGACCCCACAACAATCTTGGGGTTCGTGTAGTGAATGTAGCCACAGTCATTGCACACATGCCGCGCATGGGTATCCCCATCGGGAACCCGCAAAGTGAATGCGTGTTTGTCATCTATCGAGCGCGGCAGCAACGCCGCATTACGTTCCGCATCCGACACAACAGGCTGGGCGGGGTCAGGTGTCTTGGTTGATTTGGTCACGATGGAATTGGCACTCCGCATGCGGATTGTTGCAGGCCGTTGTAGCTACGCATTGCAGCCCGGCTGAAACCGTAAAACTAGATCATGTTGTCGATTGAGCCAGCGCAAAACTGTGTGCAATTTGGCATCGAATTATGCCCATGCTCTTGCGTCACATTCTGAATGGTGCACTGTTAGCGTGTTGGAAAACTTTGTGCGGTCTAACGCACCAACTTGCTCTGCGCTCAACGTCACCAAATTTCACGACGGACAACTGACGCAAAGACAAAATACGGCAACGACAAAATACGTATGTACCCGGACGACATTTGAGATACCCGTGCTACGCCGCCCCGATCCCCGATCGCAAACCCTGTTGCGGGTAAGCGGTCCGAGGCGGACATATTCCCAAAGCGCGGACCCGGCAAACCGAAGACAAAGGAAGCAAGCACCATGGCCAAGAAGCTAGACCTCGAACAATCTCCCGGACACCTGCTCCGCCGCGCGACACAGTTCGCGCAGGACCTCTTCACCAAGGAAGTTGGCGCCGGCGGTCTGACCGCGCGTCAGTTTGCCGTGCTCGTAACCGTTGAACGCGATGAAGGCCTGAGCCAGACCGACCTTGTGAAGCAGACCGGCATCGATCGCTCGACCCTGGCAGACATGATCAGCCGCATGATTTCCCGCGGACTTCTGCAGCGCAAGCGCACCAAGACAGACCGCCGTGCAAACTCCGTGAACCTCACGGCCGCCGGTCGCCGCGCCCTGAACGCCACCATGCCTCAGGCTGTGCGTGCTGAAAAAATGGTGATGGATGCCCTGAGCCCCAAGCAGCGTGAAAACCTGTTTGAGATCCTTGGCGTCATCGCAAATCTCGGCAACGACGCCATGGAAGCCGTCAGTGCCGCCACAGGTCGCAAGCCTGCCGCCAAAAAGAAGACAGCTGCCAAGAAGAAAACCGCCGCGAAGAAAAAAGCAGCGCCCAAGCGCAAGGCAGCCGCCAAGAAGACGGCAGCCAAAAAGACAACGGCCAAGAAGAAAACCGCCACAAAGAAGAAGGCTGCACCCAAGCGCAAGACAGCTGCCAAGAAGAAGACAGCAGCCAAACGCCGCTAGTCATCTCATCTCGCGTCAGCGGGACTTAAATCTGAATATCA
>JBCBUN010000249.1:0-3802 GCA_039818145.1 Pseudomonadota bacterium | reverse complement strand
TGGAATTCCTGCTGATTAATCATCCTTTGGATTGCCCGATCTGCGATCAGGGTGGCGAGTGTGACCTGCAGGATCAGGCAATGGCCTATGGGACCGATGGCTCGCGTTACGCCGAAAACAAACGAGCGGTCGAAGACAAACACATCGGTCCGCTGGTCAAGACCATCATGACCCGTTGCATTCATTGCACCCGCTGCATTCGGTTTGCGACAGAAGTTGCCGGTGTGCCCGAATTGGGAGCCATTGGCCGCGGCGAAGACATGGAAATCACCACCTACCTCGAAGAGGCCATGTCGTCTGAGCTTCAGGGTAATGTGATTGATCTTTGCCCTGTTGGTGCGTTGACGTCTCGTCCCTATGCCTTCCAGGCCCGCCCATGGGAATTGAAGAAGACTGAAACCATTGATGTGATGGATGCCCTAGGCAGCAACATTCGTGTTGATGCGCGGGGCAAGGCTGTCATGCGGATCATTCCGCGCAATGCCGACGACATCAACGAAGAGTGGATTTCCGATAAGACACGTTTTGTGTGGGATGGCCTTGGCCGCCAGCGTCTGGACCAGCCCTACGTCCGCAAGGATGGCAAGCTGAAGCCGGCCTCCTGGAATGAAGCATTTGCCACAATTGCGCAGCGGCTCGAAGGTTTGGACGGTGCAAAGTTTGCCGCCCTCGCAGGCGATCTTGCCTGCTCCGAGAGCATGAAAGCGCTCAAAGATCTTTCAGCAGCCATTGGCAGCAGCAACATTGATTGCCGTCAGGATGGCACCAAGCTCGAGGCCGGAGCCCGAGGTGGATACCTGTTCAATTCCGGCATCGAAGGCATTGATGAAGCCGACGCGGTCCTGCTCATCGGATCAAACCCTCGGGTTGAAGCGCCAGTGCTCAATGCACGCCTGCGGCGCCGGTGGCGTGAAACTGGAATGCAGGTTGGCAATATTGGCCCTTCACGCGACCTGACCTACCCGGTGACGGAATTGGGCGCCGGTCCGGATACTTTGAAAGAAGTGGCAGCCGGTACGCATTCTTTCGCCCAGGTTTTGAAAGATGCCAAGAAGCCAATGATCATCATCGGCCAGGGTGCACTGACCCGGGCTGACGGTGCGGCTGTTTTGGCGAGCGCCTTGACTCTGGCCAACAGTGTTGGTGCGATCTCCGGCGAGTGGAATGGCTTCAACGTACTTCACACAGCAGCAGCTCGGGTCGCGGGCCTTGATCTCGGGTTTGTACCTGGCGAGGGCGGCAAGGATACAACTGCTATTCTGGACGCCGCACGTGCGGGCGATATCGAGGTCGTCTACCTGCTGGGTGCCGACGAAATCGATGGCACCCACTTCGGCGATGCATTTGTGATCTATCAGGGTAGCCATGGCGATCGAGGCGCGCACCGTGCGGATGTGATTTTGCCCGGTGCCGCCTACACGGAAAAATCAGCCACATGGGTCAACACCGAGGGGCGTGCTCAGCAAGGGCGTCGCGCCACGTTCCCACCTGGCGATGCTCGCGAGGATTGGTCAATCATCCGGGCGCTGTCGGATGCCATTGGCAAGACGCTGCCCTATGACAATCTCGCCCAGCTCCGCGCGGCCATGTACGAAGATGCGCCCCACATGATGCGCATCGGCCAGGTTGAAGCGGGTGACATGCCGGCCCTGGCAGCAGCGGAGATGGACTCCGCCGCTTTTGAGTTGGCCATATCAGACTTTTTCCTGAGCAACCCCATTGCGAGAGCCAGCAAGACAATGGCCGACCTGTCATTGGCCGCAACGCACCGCGTTGCACAGGACACGACTTCAAAAGAGGCGACCGGCACCAATGGCTGATTTCCTGAGCACATACGGTCTGACTGGAGCCATCATCGTTGGGCAGACACTGCTCACCATCGTGGGTTTGCTCCTGCTGATCGCATTTCTCCTGTATGCGGACCGCAAGGTCTGGGCAGCTGTCGCCCTGCGCCGCGGCCCAAACGTGGTGGGCCCATTCGGCCTGCTTCAGACCTTTGCTGACTTTCTGAAGTTCGTGTTCAAAGAATTCGTCATCCCATCAGGCGCGAACAAGGGTGTGTTTGTTCTTGCACCTATTGTCGCGGCCGTTCTGGCCCTTACGGCGTGGTCGGTCATTCCGATGGCAGATGGGTGGGCATTGGCAGACATCAATGTCGGCGTACTCTTCATCTTCGCGATCTCGTCGCTTGGCGTGTACGGGATCATCATGGCCGGCTGGGCATCCAACTCAAAGTACCCGTTCATGGGTGCACTTCGTTCTGCTGCCCAGATGGTCTCGTACGAAGTATCCCTCGGTTTCGTGATTGTGACGGTGCTACTGGTGGCCGGATCATTGAATCTCTCGGACATTGTGCGGGCACAGGACGGCGACTACGGAATGCTGAATTGGTTCTTCATTCCGCTGTTCCCGATGTTTGTCATTTTCTTCATCTCAGCGCTGGCAGAAACCAATCGCCCGCCGTTTGATTTGCCGGAAGCTGAAGCAGAACTCGTGGCCGGTTTCGCGACCGAGTACTCGTCCACGCCCTACATGCTGCTCTTCCTCGCAGAATATGTGGCGATCTTGCTGATGTGCGCCATGATAACCATCCTCTTTCTGGGCGGGTGGCTGCCACCGGTGGATATTGCGCCGTTCAATTGGATCCCAGGCTTCTTCTGGTTCTGGTTCAAGGTCATTTTCATCTTCTTCATCTTCGCAATGGTGAAGGCGATGGTGCCGAGGTACCGCTATGACCAGTTGATGCGTCTCGGCTGGAAAGTGTTCCTGCCCCTGTCCCTGTTTTATCTCGTGGCCACGGCCGGCGTGCTTGTCGCGTTCGACTTGTTGCCGGCGTAAGGAGACACACGAAAATGGCATGGCTAGATCAGTCCGCCCGGTCGCTCTTTCTGACCGAGTTTGTATCGAGCTTCTTCCTGGCGCTGCGTTATATGGGCAAGCCGAAGCCGACACTGAACTACCCGTTCGAGAAAGGGCCAATCTCTCCGCGTTTCCGGGGGGAGCATGCGTTGCGTCGCTACCCGAATGGCGAAGAGCGTTGCATCGCCTGCAAACTGTGCGAGGCCATTTGCCCTGCCCAGGCGATCACCATTGAGGCTGCACCGCGCGGGAACGACGGCACACGCCGCACCACGCGCTACGACATTGACATGGTGAAGTGCATTTATTGCGGATTCTGTCAGGAAGCTTGTCCGGTTGACGCGATTGTGGAGGGGCCAAACTTCGAGTTTGCAACCGAAACACGCGAAGAACTGATGTATGACAAGGCCCGGTTGTTGAGTAACGGCGACCGCTGGGAACGTGAGATTTCGAAGAACATGGAATTGGACGCGCCGTACCGTTAGTCACGGGCGTCACGTCTAGAGATTTGACTGATATGCGGGCTACTTGCCTGCACCATTTTTGAACCGGGCCGGGGGGCTCAAATAAGATGATCGTTGCAACGATTGCGTTCTACGTCTTCGCGTTTATCGCGGTGGCGTCTGCTGTGATGGTAATCGCAGCACGCAACCCTGTGCATTCGGTTCTGTTCCTGATCCTGACCTTCTTCAACGCTGCGGGCCTCTTTGTGCTCATGGGCGCTGAGTTTGTGGCAATGATTTTGGTCATTGTTTATGTCGGCGCGGTCGCGGTGCTGTTCCTGTTTGTGGTGATGATGCTGGATGTGGACTTTGCGGAACTGCGCGAAGGCTTCCTGCAGTACATGCCGTTTGGCGCCCTCATCGGGTTCATTCTTCTGCTTGAACTTTTGCTGGTCGTTGGTGCCTGGATTATCGCGCCCGAGGCAGCAGCGCTTGCTGCA
>JBCBUN010000248.1:0-3806 GCA_039818145.1 Pseudomonadota bacterium | reverse complement strand
GTGACCTTGTTGAAAGCTTCGACAAGGTCACCCTTCATGAGACCGAGCCAGTTCGTATAAGCATCAATCTTGTCCGCGCAATCAACAGCGGCAACCGAATCTTCAAGGTCGACGATGGTGGTGAGTGCTGCTTCCATCAAGATATCGGTGACGCCAGCAGGGTCTGTGGAGCCGACATTGGTGGAGCGGTCGATCAGAATTTCAATGTGAAGGCCGTTGTGCTTGAGCAGCACTGACTCAGGTGCATCCGGCAATCCTGTGAAGCCAGCGAACAGGGAAGGATCCTTGAGGGCCGGCGTCAAAGCACCGCCTTCAACCTTGTAGCCCGCGACATCCTTATGGCTGCCCGATGCGAGAGGTGCGAATTCGTCGAGGAGGCTTTTGGCCTTTTCAACAACCTGGGCACCACGCTCTTCGTCATAGCCGGGGCCTTTCGCTTCACCAGGCAACGCATCGGTGCCGTAGAACGCGTCATACAGGCTGCCCCAGCGAGCGTTGGCTGCGTTCAGCACAAAGCGCGCGTTGAGAGACGGCACAACGAGCTGCGGGCCGGCCATGGTTGCAATTTCAGGGTCCACATTCTCTGTGGTGATGCTGAACTTGGCGGGCTCGTCCACGAGGTACCCAATTTCGCGCAGAAACGCCTCATATGCTGGCGCATCGGTAATCGGGCCGGGATTGGCTTCATGCCAAGCGTCGATCTTTGTCTGAAGCTCTTCGCGGAACGCCAGCAACTTGTCGTTCTCCGGCGAGAACTTTTTGAAAATGTCAGCGGCACCCTTCCAGAATGCGTCGGCTGTGACGCCGGAGCCAGGAAGGCACTTGCTTTCGACAAATTCAACGAGCGGCGCCGCGATACGGATGCCGTCCTTGTCCAGATAATCCATGAAAAACCCTCAAACTTGCATTGTGACAAAGCGGTCGCCATGCCCGCCGGGGTGCGGAAGCAGTCAGAAATCTGCGGTTTCCGGAAGAATGCCTTGAGAAAACAAGGCCCAGCCCCTGACGAATGAGCACGCCATTGGGTGCGGAATTACCCCATTGTGGGAGGTGGGGGCAAGGGGTGCACCTAAAGTGGCAATCGCTCGATAAGCCAGACACACGAAACGATGCCGATACCATAGGTGACCGGCAACTCGATCAACCTCCGCGAGGCCACACGAGTGACCACCGCGAGCACGCAGCCTGCAGCCAGTACAAAGAGAATTTGTCCTGCCTCAACGCCAAGATTGAAGGTCAGCAATGCAATCAGAACGGCCCCCTCAGGTAGCCCGATCTCCTGAAGGGCTCCGGCAAAGCCGAACCCGTGGAGCAGCCCAAACGCAAAGGCAACAACCCAGGGGAGTCGTTCGGACAGGCGCGGCACATGATCGTCGCCGGCAAGCGCACGTATGGCGACCTCCCGGGCCAGAAACACGATCGACAGGGCAATGATCGCTTCAACGGGCGCCGAGGGAAGGCTCACCCACCCCATAGCCGTCATGCCAAGGGTCAAGGAGTGCGACACTGTGAAGGCGGTGATGGTCTCAATCAGCCGCCGAAAACCGGTGATCAAAAAAAGCAGCGCCAGCACGAAGAGCAGGTGGTCGTACCCCATGAGGATGTGTTCAACGCCCAGCCAGAAATAAGTCCATCCTGCACCAGAGGCTTGTGGTCCCTGCTCCAGCACAACCGATGGCTCCTGAGGCGTGGCACGGGCGGTCTGCACTTTGTCGTCCGTTGTGGCCCGGATGAGCACATCCGTGAGTGTGCCGTCCAGACCTTCAAACCGGATGGGCCTGCCAACCAGATGCTCTTCGCAAACGAGGGCAAATTTGACGCGCAGAGTGGTTGCGTCATTGAGCCTTTGCGGCTGCCCTTCAATCGCGCAGTCAGGCGGGAACTGCGGCTCGACCGAGAGTGGTCGCCCTTGTCGTTTGGGCACCTTCCACACAAGGTCATACCGTATGTCAGCTTGGTTCATGTCACCGGCTGCATTGATCTCGAGATATGCCGGCCGGAGTTCGTGTGCGTTTGCTACGCCAGATATTCCACTGCTGGCAAACAATGCAATGGATACAGCGCAAGCAAGTAACAGCGCACCGGTCAGCCTCATTCGGCCTGACCTTCAATTTCGATTTCGTATTGAGCGCTCATGGCGGCATAAGCTGCCTCCTCCGCCTTCACGCGCTCTTCACCGAGCCAATCGCGCTCCACCTGCCGCCGCACCTCTGTAAAGGCGACCGGGCGGGACGGTGTGGATGCTGAAAGCCGGACCAGATGATGCCCCAGTCCTGACTCGACCGGGCCGGACCATTCGTTGACAGGTAAGGATGCAAGGGCGTCGGTAAATTTCTCGCCGAACACCCGCGTCACAGCATTTGATGTGGCTGCGTCCATCTGCTGTGGCAACGCGATGGTGTCCCCTACCTCGGATGGGAGCACACCTTCTTCCAGTTTTGCCCTCACTTCCTCCATTCGGCCTGCGTCGAGTTCCGCAAAATAGACTTGCTCGAAAGTGTATGTGGGCGGCGCCTCATAACGCTGAGCATTTTCACCGAACCACGCCTTCAAGACCTCCTGAGATGGCAATTCCTGCACCGCGGATTCTGTGGCGAAGAATTCAAGCTTCTGTCGCAACCGCCGACGGATAACCTGATCGTTGACATCAAGGCCGAGCTTTAGCGCCTCTCGGTAGTACACTTCATCCTTGATGTAGTTGCGGACAAGCCCCTGAAGTTCTTCATCGGTTGGAGGACGATTCCATGTCCTCTGCCAGACAAGGGCGAGTTGCTCTACCTGCTCGACGGAGACCACGATACGACCGCTCTCCTGGTCGTCATCGCCGACCCAGGCGTAAAGCGTAAAAATGAATGCACCTGCCAGCAGGAAGTGGACGAGCGGCTCCCGCCACAGGCCAGCAGGCCAGCGCGTCTTAGTCATAGAAGATACGCGTCCTTACGCGGGGTCGTACCAGATCGGCGACGAGTAGGCCCGTTCCTGATTGATGAGTTCGGCACCCTCAGGCAGTTCGGTGCCGTAGCGAACCACATCATATGCTGTCCAACGTGGTGTTGGAATCTCGATTGTCCGCACGTAGTAGAAGGCCCGCTGCGTTGGGTCAAAATCAGGGTCTGTCCAGACGGCGGCCAGCTGAGCAGCACCAATTGTATTGGTCCAGCTTGGGCCGGACAGATCAACCGTGTTGCCTACAGCAGGGACTTTGCCGTCTGCATCCCGCACCCGGTCATCAGACCAGACCACGTCATGGACCTGCTCCTGAGTGTCACCATTGGCATCAACCCAGCCTTTGATGATCTGCACCCGATCAAGATTGGCGCCATCAGGGTCCATGACCGCGTGGACAAGGAATGATGGTGCCGCGCCGTCCGTGCAGGCTGCCACGTCACCACCCATGGGAACGCCCTTGGCGTAGCCACGCGTTGCAAAATCTGATGCCTCTGCATCTTCAGCAACAAAATCACAGCCGCCGAAGAAGCGCAGCTTGATGCGCGGTCCTGTGGAGGCATACACCTCTTTGCGCATCATCGCGTCAAACAGGGCTTCGCGTGTGTTTTCCTTGGCCCAAACAGCTGCATAGCCTGACGCAAGGTACTGCCAGCCAAGGCGGCGGATACCGTCACTACTTCCGCCACCATCGATTTTGTTGGCGCGGCGCTTGCCCGGTTCCACACCCGTATGCTTGCCGAAGAAGTTGTCAGAGTCAGCAGTTGCCAATGCCGTGTGTGAGTCCGTGGAGCCGATCATCCCGAACTTGAAGGGATTGACGCCGGTGTCCTTCTCAATTGACAGACCTCGCTTGAGGG
>JBCBUN010000247.1:0-3816 GCA_039818145.1 Pseudomonadota bacterium | reverse complement strand
TTGAAGCCGGTGCTCAGGGGTCTCACAAACTGGCACGCGGCTACGTTCCCAAGCTGACCTATTCAGCGCATTACATCCCCAACCCCAGCTTCCGTGACGCAGTGGACAACTACCTTGCCAGCGAACGGCGACACGTCGCGGCAGATGCTGACATGCTGCTGGATCACGCCCCCTTCAAAAAGACAGATCAGAACACTCCTCAGGACTAAGGATACCGCCATGAGCCTCAACACGCCTTATGACGAGAACAACATCTTCGCCAAGATTCTTCGCGGCGAAGCACCGGCTCACAAAGTCTATGAGGATGAGCACACCTTCGCCTTCATGGACATCATGCCCATGGCAGAAGGCCACACGCTGGTGATCCCGCGCGAACCAGCGGTCAATATGTTTGATCTCAGCGAAGCTGCAGCAGAGGCCATGATCCGCACCACGCGCAAAGTGGCACATGCTGTCCGCACCACCTTTGACCCGCATGGCGTCATCTGTGCCCAGTTCTCGGGCGCGCCGGCAGGCCAGACAGTGTTTCACATCCACTTTCACGTCATCCCCCGCTGGGAAGGTGTGGAAATGAACCTGCACGCCCGCACCATGCAGGAAGCTGACATCCTTGCAGATCACGCCAGTCGCATAACCGGCAATTTGGGGTAGACTGCTCGGCAACAAACCAAAGAAGCGGTCATCCGGGGGGATCCACAATGCGCCTTTCACATGCCGCGGCAGCGATGCTTGCCGCAACTGTTCTCGCTGCTCCAGCTCACGCAGAACCCACCATCGCTGACGGGTGGACGCTGGAGGCACTGACGGGTCCCTCCCCGTTTCATGGCATTCATGGCCTGACGGTTACACCGGAAGGCCGATTGCTGGCAGGCTCCGTCGTCGGCGCCACCCTCTATGAAATTGACCGGGAAACCGGTGCAGTCACCGTGGCCGAAGCCGCCCCGGACGGCATGGCAGACGACGTGGAGCAAGGACCGGACGGCACCATTGCATGGACGGCTTTTCTGCAGGGAAAAGTGTTCGCCCGCACACCTGCAGGCGACCTGCTTACGCTCGCTGAAGGTCTGCCCGGCACAAATTCGCTGGCCTGGACCGATGACGGTCGCCTGTTCATGACGCAGGTTTTCGCAGGTGATGCCTTGTGGGAACTTGACCCGGCCGGCAAGGAAGACCCTCGCCTCATCATGAAAGACATGGGTGGCCTCAATGGCTTTGACTTTGGTCCCGACGGGCATCTGTACGGACCGATCTGGTTCAAGAGTCAGATCGCGCGGGTCAATGTGGATGCAGGCACCCTTGAAGTCGTCGCCGACGGATTCCAGACACCCGCTGCTGTCAACTTCAACTCCAAGAACGAGCTATACGCAGTCGACACCCAGGCCGGCGAAGTCATCCGGGTGGATGTGGCGTCGGGCGCCAAGACAATTGTGGCGCAAGTAAAACCCGGCATCGATAATCTGGCCTTCGCGCCGGATGACACGCTCTACATCTCCAATATGGCGGACAATGCGATCATAGAAGTCGACGTCGAGACCGGCGAAAGCACCGCACTGGTTTCAGGCCCGCTCGCTGTGGCAGCCGACATCGCCATGGGCCCGGACGGCAAGACGCTATACGTGGCCGATGTGTTTGCTATCCGCACCATCGATACACAGGCAGGTGACGTGTCCGAAATCGCCCGCGTCTTTGCGCAGGAAATGGACTATCCCACCAGCATGGCAGTGGCGCACAACAAGTTTGCGGTGGCAGGACTGACAGCAGGAGCCGTCCAGCTGTTTGATGGCCCCACCGGTAAATCCATTGACCTCATGCACGGCTTCACCACACCGACAGAAGCCCTGCCCCTGGAAGACGGCGGCATCCTGGTAACGGAATATGCCCGCGGCGCCATTGTTCGGGTCAATCCCGATGACCATGAAGACCGCATCACCCTGGCTGACAAACTCGATGGTCCGGCCATGATGCAACAGGGTCCGGACAGCGCGATCTACTTCTCCGAGACCAAAGGCGGCCGCATCTCACGACTGACGGATAGCGGCGGCGTTGAAACCGTCATTGACGATCTCGCCAATCCAGAAGGTTTCACTTTCCTGGCCGATGGCGGGATCGCAATTGTGGAAGCGGCCAAGCAGCAAATCACCATGGTTACGCCAGAAGGTGAACGGGTAACGATTGCATCCGGACTCCCCTTCGGTATCATTCCCGAAGAAGGTCCCGAAGTCTTTATGCCGACCGGCGTTGCTGAAGATGACAAGGGTAATCTCTATTTCTCTTCAGAGATCCTGGCCCAGGTCTTCCGGTTGAGCCGGGCAGATTAACAATGGATGCTCCCGGCACAGACATCGGGTTCACCCACATTGCGCTCGTCTGCACGAATGCCGACAAGACGATTGATTTCTATACGCGTTTTGCTGGCATGGATGTGATCCACGATCGCACTGATGGAGACACCCGTGTCTTCTGGCTGTCCGATCTAAGACGCGCCTTTGCGGTTGTGTTTCTTGAGGCCACACAGGCTGAAGCACCACTCGGCCCTTTCGGGCATCTCGGCGTATGCGTTGAAAGTCGAGCACGCGTGGACGAACTCGTCGCGCTTGCAGCTGCAGAAGACCGTCCCTTTAGCGGCCCGACAGACACAGGTCCACCAGTGGGCTATTGGGCCTTCATACAAGACCCCGACGGGCACACGCTCGAAGTCAGTTACGGGCAGTCGGTCGAGTTTGCCGTCGAGAAAAGCCGGTCAGGAAAACCCTCCTGACACAATGCTGTCAGGAGCGGTCTGTCACTGTATCTCTCCACACCCAGAAGGAGAGACGGACATGGTACACGCACCACAGAATTTTACTGTCTGGACCGAGATACCGGTCACAGATGTTGACCGCGCAACTGCATTCTACAACGAAGTCTTTGGCCTTGAGCTGACCGTGGACAACAGCGGCCCCAACCCAATGGCCATGTTTCCGACCGCGGACGGAACCGGTGTTGCCGGACACATCTACCCCGGCACTCCTGCCAAGGCGGGTGAAGGCCCCACAGCGCACTTCGCAGTTCCTGACACACTTGAGGACGCCATGGCTCGCGCAGGCAAAGCCGGCGGCAAAGTCCTTGGCGATCCGGTGACAATTCCCGCCGGGCGGTTTGCCTATGCTATTGACCCGGATGGAAATTCCATCGGGCTGTTTGAGACAATCAGATAGCCACCAGCGGGGATCCAATGCGCAGAGCCGACCGCCTGTTTCAGATTGTCCAACATCTCAGAGGTGGTCGGCTCACCACGGCGCGCCAATTGTCGGAACGCCTGGAAGTATCCGAGCGGACGATCTATCGCGACATCGCCGACCTCATTGGTGCCGGGGTCCCGATTGATGGAGAGGCAGGCATTGGCTATCTGATGCGTGAAGGTTTTGACCTTCCGCCCATGATGTTTTCCAAGGAAGAAGTTGTGGCTCTCGTCGCCGGAGCACGGCTGATCCGCGCCTGGGGTGGCGTGGACATGGCCAAGGCAGCACAGGAAGCATTGGTGAAAATCGAAACGGTTCTTCCGCCATCTGCCCGCGACCATGGCCGACAGGTTCAGATACACGCATTTGCTCCTCCACAAATCAACGACGACTACCGCAAGCGCCTTGATGATCTGGAGCGTGCGGTTGAAACCCGGACAAGACTGGTCTTCGACTATGAAGATGCTGCCGGAGACGCAACCAGCCGTACCGTACGCCCACTGGGCTTGTGGTATTGGGGTCGCGTCTGGACCATGGTGGGATGGTGTGAGCTGCGCACCGACTTTCGGATGTTCCGCCTCGACAGGATCAGTGC
>JBCBUN010000246.1:0-3825 GCA_039818145.1 Pseudomonadota bacterium | reverse complement strand
GGCGATTGCAGGCGCGCGGCCGATGGAGACTGATGTGCTGGTCAAAGGCACCATCAACGCAAAGGACGGAAGGCACCTGGCGGATGTTGCCTTCCGTGTCCTGACAACCAAGCGCGGACCGCAACTCTTCGATGCGCAGGTTCAGGGCATCTGGCTGGCTGTTGAGCAGCGCTCACAGTTTGGCAATTTTCTGGGTCAGCACGATGGTGACATCCAGCAGTTGATCGACTTCCTCGCCGATGAAACAGCCCGGCTGCGATCCGGCGATGCGGACGCAACGCTGGCAGAAGGCTAAGGCCTACTCCACCGCCTTGAGCGCCGGCACCCGGCCATAGACGTCATCAAAGCGAACGATATCGTCCTCGCCGAAATAGCTGCCTGACTGCACCTCAATGATGGACAAGGGCATCTTGCCGGGGTTCTCCAGACGATGCTTTGCGCCAATCGGGATGTACACGGACTCGTTTTCAGCAACGAGATGTGTCTCCTCGCCAAGTGTCACCTTGGCTGTGCCGCCAACAACCACCCAGTGCTCCGCCCGGTGATGGTGCATCTGCAATGAGATCGCCGCCCCCGGCTTGATCATCAGGTGCTTCACCTGATGACGTTCGTCTGTTGCCAGGCTCTCGTAGAACCCCCATGGCCGGTAGACGCGGGCATGAACTTCCTGCTCAGCGCGCCCTTCGGTTTTCAGGCGGCCCACAATGGCTTTGACGTCCTGCACCCGATCACGATGAGCCACAAGCACAGCGTCGCCTGTCTCAACGACAATCAGATCTTCCACGCCCACTGTTGTGACGAGCCGCCCTTCGGCCCGCACGAAGGTATTGGCCGTGTCCTGAACCATCACATCGCCGCTCAGCACGTTGCCCTGACCATCTTTTTCGCCGATGTCCCACAGCGCCGTCCATGACCCAACATCGCTCCAGCCGATATCTGCAGGCACCACCACCGCATCGGTGGTGTGTTCCATAACGGCATAGTCGATCGAGTCAGACGGACACGCCTCAAACGCCTCACGGTCTAGTCGCAGAAAATCCATATCCCGATTGCCCCCTGAGACGGCCATCGCGGCCTGCCGCCAGATATCCGGCGCCAGGGCTTCGAGCTCTGCAATCATCCGGTCCGCACGGAACAGGAAGATCCCCGAGTTCCAGAAATACCGGCCGTCATCCAGATAGGTCTGCGCGGTCTCAGCGTCCGGCTTTTCAACAAACGCATCCACCTTGCTGCCGCCATGTGCAACGGCCTCACCCGCGCGGATGTAGCCATACCCGGTCTCAGGCGCGTCCGGCACAATCCCGAACGTCACCAGCTTGCCGTCTTCCGCAAGCTTGGCGCCGGTCGCGATCACATCCAGAAACAGGTCAGGCCGGGCAATATGATGATCTGCCGGCAACACGAGCATCAGATCATCGCGGCTGTGTGCCGCGCACAGGGCTGCAGCTGCGGCAATCGCTGGGGCTGTGTTGCGTCCCACCGGCTCCAGCATTTCAACTTCAAGCTCAATGCCCGCATCCTGAAGCTCTGAGGCAACCGTGAACCGGTGCTCCTCATTGCAGACCACGATGGGCGGCAGAAAACGATCTGCATCGCTCACGCGCAGCGCGGTTTCCTGGATCATGGTCCGCTCGGATGTGAGCGCCATGAACTGCTTGGGATGATGCGCCCGTGACGTGGGCCACAGGCGTGTCCCCGAGCCACCGGACAGGATGACAGGACGGATGGGCTTCATCGACGTTCAGTCCTCAACGAAACGGCGCGCGCCCTAGGACGGCGCACGCTCACAAATGACGCATGGGTTCTAGCACAAACCGGGCCTTTCTTTTGCGTCCCAATACGAGACAACGATTGCGCCAATAAGAACCGCCACCCGGCCAAGTCTTAACGCGCGCCCGGTTTGGCGCAGCCTTCGCAAGCCAGCACCTCCGGACAAAAGACCTCAAAAACCCAGTAAATCTGCCGAAAAACGCAGGCACCCACCTCCCTGACGCGCCTTGGCACAAGGCTTGATCTGTACCCAGCAGTCATTAACGCGCTTGAGAGGCATCCCCCCAATGTCTGCACTGCTGAAAAACAACGCTGAAGTCGCCCTGCCGCTTGGTTCTGCTGAAGAAACGGCACGCCCCCTTCCCCGTTATATCGCCCGTCGCGACGCTGCCTATGCAGTTCTGACCGCTGACACGCCTGCGCCTCTGCGCCCCGCCACGCGTATTCACCCCGCCGATGCAGATGCATCTGCCCTGCGTGAAGCCACGATCCGCGTCCTTGACGTTTTGGGCGCTATCGCCGGCCTCATTCTCGCAGCCCCCATCATGATGGTTGTGGCCTTCCTTATTATGCGCGACGGCGGCTCGGCTTTCTTCAGCCAGACCCGCGTTGGCCAGCAGGGCCGCGGCTTCAACTGCTTCAAGCTGCGTTCCATGGCATCCGATGCCGAAGCCCGCCTTCAGACACTGCTCGACAACGACCCGCAGGCTGCGGCTGAGTGGGCCGAGCACCGCAAGCTCAAGAACGACCCGCGCATCACCAAGCTCGGCCACTTCATTCGCAAGACCAGCATTGATGAGCTGCCACAGCTCTGGAACGTTCTCAAAGGCGACATGAGCCTCGTTGGCCCGCGCCCGATCGTTCCCGATGAGCTCACCATGTATGGCAAGGATGCTGCCGGTTACCTATCTGTCCGCCCTGGCCTGACTGGCCTGTGGCAGGTGTCTGGCCGCAGCGACTGCGACTATGAAACACGCGTTGCCCTGGACGTTGAGTGGACCGAGATCCGCAGCGTCGCGTCCTATCTTGAAATCATCTTCAAGACGGTGCCTGCAGTGCTCGCCAAGGACGGCGCTTACTAAAAGTTTCGAGAGGGGAAGCTAGCCAACCTGCTTGGCAACTTCGTCGGCAATAGCCAATGACGATGTGAGTCCGGGGGACTCAATGCCAAGCAGGTTGACCAGCCCGGCAATCCCATGGGCCTCAGGCCCGTCAATCCGGAAATCAGCCGCCGGCTCACCCGGCGCATTCAACTTGGGCCGTATGCCCGCATAGGCCGGCACCAGCGATGCATCTTTGAGTCCCGGCCAATACCGCCGAATTGCCTCGTAAAACCCGTCTGATCGCGCCGGGTCAACTGAGTACTCAACGCCATCCACCCATTCCGTATCAGGTCCAAAACGCGCCTGACCACCAAGATCAAGCGTCAGGTGAACGCCAAGTCCTGCCGCTTCCGGGACCGGATAAATCAGACGTTCAAAAGGTGCACGCCCCTGCAGGGAATAATAATTGCCCTTGCAGTAATAGGCCTTGGGCTTGTGGTCTTCCGCCAGCCCCTCAATCTGCGCCGCAAGACCAGGCGCGAACGGACCAGCCGCATTGATGAACCGTTTGGCTGTCACCACCGCAGCCGCTTCGCCGCCTGTGGTGATAGTGAAGCCGGAACCGGTGACCTCCACCCGCTCGATGCTGGTGCCAAAGGCTATCGCCCCACCATGCTCCTCGGCTTCACCCTGATAGCTCATCATCAGTCCATGACTGTCGATGATGCCTGTTGAAGGTGACAACAAAGCCCCGTCGCACTTGAGGTGGGGCTCCAGCGCGAGGGCTTCGTCTCGACTGAGAAATGTCAGATCTTCCACACCGTTGGCGGCAGCTTTGGCCTTGATGCCTTCAAGCTCGGCAACCTGCTCCGGTGTGGTTGCCACAATCAGCTTTCCGCATCGCTTGTGGTTGAGCCCGCGCGCGGCGCAGTACTCATAAAGCTTATGCTTGCCTTCCACGCACATGCGCGCCTTGAGAGAGCTCTGTGGGTAGTAGATGCCCGCGTGAATG
>JBCBUN010000245.1:0-3835 GCA_039818145.1 Pseudomonadota bacterium | reverse complement strand
TGGTTCCAGGTGCTGCACGCGCAGGCAATGAGGGTGGCATCGGCCTGACTGATCGGCGTGGTGAGTGCGTGTACTCTGCCTGTCCGCACTACAAGACCTGTTTCATTGAGCGCGCCACACGCAAATCACGCAACGCGGATATTGTGGTGGCAAACCATGCGCTTGTACTGACGCAGGCCGCCAACGCGCATATCCCGGATGCATCAGGTGACCTTGTTCTGTCTGAAAACACGCAACGCGTGGTGTTTGATGAGGGGCATCACGTCTTCGATGCAGCCGATGGTGCATTTTCTGTTGTCCTCTCAGGCTTTGAAACCGCTGAGCTTCGCCGCTGGATACGCGGCTCGGAAGCCCGCCGCTCGCGCAGGACCCGTGGTCTGCGTGAGCGCGTCGGCGACCTGATTGAAGATATGGATGAAGGCGCAAAACTGTTGGACGAAGCCGAAAGCGCCGCACGGGTGCTTGCAGGCCCCGGCTGGCAGACACGTATTCAGACGGAGGCCGCAAACACGCCCGCCGAGCAGTTTCTGGCGCAGGTTCGGCTGCAGGTCCTCACTCGCAACGCAAATGACTCAACACCATTCTCGCTGGAGACACAGGTGTCGCCTCCCATTGAAGACCTGCCCGCGACAGCATCACGCCTTGCCAATGGACTTGGGGAGCTTGCCCGTCCATTGCGGGCCATTGCGGGCCTCCTGTCCAAGCGCCTTCAGGAGGAAGGTGAAAGCCTTGAGCCCGCGACACGCATGCGCATTGAAGCTGCCTATGGTGCCATCATCCGTCGCACGGGAGGCCTCATCCCGTCATGGATGGCAATGCTGCAGGGTATTGGACGTGAGCCGGACGAGGGATTTGTTGAGTGGTTTGAGCTAGAGCGGTCCGATGGGCGTGAGCGCGATATCGCCATGCGGCGCCACTGGCTGGACCCGACAATCCCGCTGGCCGAAGTGGTGCTTGATCGCGCCCAGGGCGTCCTGGTGACATCCGCCACCCTGCGCGATGAACCCGTCTTGCAACCCACACCCGAGGATGACGTTCTGGATCCATTCAACGGCGTTTCGCGTGATATCCATGACATGCTGGCGGACACGACCATGGATGAGCTGCCGGAAGACAAAATGCACTGGGCCAGCGCGGAAGTGCGTACCGGCGCTATGCATCTGGCAGCACCAGCGATCCGGGCCAGTTTTCCATCGCCCTTTGACTACGCCAGTCAGGTCCGCGTGTTTGCGGTCCATGAGCTGGGCCGCGCAAGGCTGGATGTGCTGGCAGGGGCCTACCGTGCATTGTTTGAAGCGTCCGGCGGTGGAGCCCTTGGGATATTCACAGCCATCGCCAGGCTGCGCGCCGTTCATGATCGGCTGCAGCCTGCCCTCGCCGCCAAGGGGCTCAACCTTTATGCCCAGCACGTGGACGCCATGGATGTGGGCACGTTGGTGGACATTTTCAAAAGCGAGCGCGATAGCTGCCTGCTTGGAACCGATGCCGTGCGCGACGGCGTGGATGTTCCCGGTGATGCCCTGCGAATGCTGGTGTTTGATCGTGTACCCTGGCCGCGACCTGACATTCTCCACAAGGCCCGCCGCGCGGCGTTCGGCGGTGGCCGCTATGACGATATGATTGCCCGCCTGCGCCTGCGTCAGGCTTTTGGCCGCTTGATCCGATCTGCTGATGATCGTGGCGTTTTCACCATCCTGGCGCCGCTGCCGTCCAAACTGCTGGGCGCGCTGCCTAAAGGTGTTGTCGTAGAACGGGTGGGGCTTGCAGAAGCAGCGCAGGCCAGCGCCGACTTCCTCAGGCGGTAAGGCATCGGTGACGCTTGCCCGGCAACCGGTGATTGCCTAGTGTCCGCAGCCGGACCACATGTCTGTTCTGTCCGATCTGCGTTTTCCTGTTTTGACCTCACTCTCTATCAAGGTGGCATTCTGCATGGCCTCGACGATCAATCCGCAATCTGCACTCATCTATGTGATGGTCACCATGGCCGCCGTTGACGGAAATATTTCCGACAATGAGCTCAAGAAAATTGGCAACATCACTGCCGTGCTGCCGGCCTTCAAAGACTATTCCCAGGAGAAGCTGGTACCGACTGCACAGGAATGCGCCGCCATTCTGCAGGAAGACGATGGTCTGGAAACCGTGCTCGGCCTCGTGAAGGAAGCATTGCCCGTGCATATGCGCGAGACGGCCTACGCCATGGCAACAGATGTTGCGGCCGCAGACCTGCAGATCGGCCAGGAAGAATTACGCCTTCTGGAAATCATCCGCCACAAGCTGGAAGTGGAACGTCTGGTCGCTGCTGCCATTGAACGCGGCACGCGGGCGCGTCATTTGCGCCCCTAGCATGTGAGCTAGCTGCAGGGCTCTTCGTAGACCTCTGTCAGGAACCCATCGGTCTCGCCTGACCCAAGTGCTTCCGCCGTTACCCGGCCCACTGGCTCAAATGATGTTGCCATGCATTTTTGTGCGTCGTCATACATGGAGACCACGCGCTTCTTCAGGATCAGGTCGCTGCCATCCCACGCGTAGGTGTCCTTGCCATAGGTCGCCGCATTGCTGCGCCACTCACTTGTGACCCGGTTCTTGCCAGCGTCGAACTGCGGTGCACTCAACATGTTGAGCTGTGTTGACACCAGGTGACGATGCGTCTTGGGGTCATAGATCGCGTTGAAATAGGCAACATTCGGTCCGGCAGGCAGGAACTCGATCAGACGGAAGTCGGTGTAACCGTCAAAATTGAAATCCCCGAACTCAAAGCCATTGGCTTCCATGGTCATGGGTGCACGGCTGTCCACGTCGTCAAGCACCGTCCGGGCCTTGCCGTTGGGTGTCTTGGCAGTTTCGATACGCGTTACATGCCATTCGTCCGTGTCGGCCAGAATGTCCCAATACAGGCGAACCGCTAGCGTATGTCCGCCCTTCTTCATGGTGCCCGTGCAAATCACCGGGTCGCCGAATTCAGCCTCCGCAATAGGCGTGCAGGGCGACGCCTTTGCGTCTGAAGCCAGCGCAGAAGAGAAGGTGCTCGTGCCTGCCAAGACGGCGACAACGGCGAGGGCGGCGAGGGGTGCTGTGTTTGTCATGCACCAATAATTTCAGTCGCTCGCAAAACCGTCAATTGACTTGCCCGCCAGTCCGGACATTTTAGGGGCCATGGAGCAGTTTTTTATCAGCAACGAAGGCGCTATCCGGCTTGCAGCCTTTGCAGGCCTGTTAACCCTGTTCATCTTGGCAGAAGCCCTTTGGCCTCGCCGGGACAGAGCCCTTGGACGCTTTCAGCGTTGGACCACCAACGGCCTCATGACAATCCTCAACACTGCGGCCCTGCGCGTGGCGGTTCCGGTGCTGGCGGTCGGAGCCGCAGGATCTGCCCAACGCATGGATGTGGGCCTGCTCAACATGCTGGACGTTGCCCCGTGGGTGACCGTGCTCGCGGCGATTATCATTCTGGACGCGGCGATCTACGCACAGCACCTAGTGTTTCATCATGTACCGATCTTGTGGCGCATTCATCGCGTGCATCACGTAGATCGCGATATTGATGTCACGACCGCCTTGCGGTTCCACCCCGTAGAAATCCTGCTGAGCATGGCCATCAAGATCGCGCTTGTCGTTGCCTTGGGGGCACCTCCGGCAGCAGTCATCATTTTTGAAGTGTTGCTCAATGGAACGGCCATGTTCAACCATGCCAATCTGCGCCTGCCGCTGGGGTTTGACAGGGCTTTGCGCTGGCTGATCGTGACGCCCGATATGCACCGGGTGCACCATTCGGTTCGTATACCGGAAACAAACAGCAATTTTGGATTCAACCTGTCGCTTTGGGACAGGCTGTTTG
>JBCBUN010000244.1:0-3841 GCA_039818145.1 Pseudomonadota bacterium | reverse complement strand
GCGTAAGAGTCCGTTGCGCCAATGAAGACGCGCAAACACTTGCAGCAGCACCCAATCAAATAACACTCTGTTAACCACAAGAACGTAACCGTCCTTGTGCGTAATTAGCTCAAGCCGGCGTGCGTCTTCGTTTGAAGGGTGTCGGCCATTGGCCGGACTTACCGGTGACGACACCACCAAAGACACACGATCAGTGATGTTGACCTGGTGTGACATGAGAAAGATTGGGAGAGGACCACATGGCTGCAAAGAAGAAAGCCGCTACGAAGAAGAAATCCGCCGCTAAAAAGAAAGCGGCACCAAAGCGGAAAGTTGCCGCGAAAAAGAAAACCGTGAAGAAGGCGGCTCCTAAGCGGAAAGCCGCAGCGAAGAAGAAAACAGCTGCGAAGAAGCGCCCTGCCGCTAAGAAGAAAGCAGCAACGAAGAAAAAGGCCGCTGCTAAGAAGCGTCCTGCTGCGAAGAAGAAAGCAGCTACGAAGAAGAAGGCTACTGCCAAGAAGCGCCCAGCCGCTAAGAAGAAGGCAGCAACCAAGAAGAAGTCAGCCGCTAAGAAGCGCCCTGCTGCGAAGAAGAAAGCAGCAACCAAGAAGAAGGCCGCTGCTAAGAAGCGTCCTGCTGCCAAGAAGAAAGCTGCCGCCAAAAAGCGCCCTGCAGCTAAGCGGAAAGCAGCACCCAAGCGTAAGGCTGCGAAACGTCGCGGCTGAAAGGACCTCTTGGCACCCCTAAGTGCCAAGTCCAGATAGGCTGACGAAGCACTGGACAAACCGGTGGCGCCCTTTGGGGAGCCGCCGGTTTTTCCTTATGTGGACCTCTGTTTTGCCAACCAGCAGCCCAAGACCAACGGCCTCTTCCCTTTGACGTGACGCGCGAGACGGCTAGAGTCCCGGCGACCTTGTTATCGCCGGATACGCACCGTGACACAGACCACCCCCGCTCCCACGCAGGCGCTGTCATCCACACAGCATTCAATCATCGTCCTGGGGTCAGGCATCGCAGGCCTCGCGTCGGCACTGGCGCTAAGCCGTGACGGTCACACCATCACGGTACTAGATCGTGACGCACCCCCGCCCGCCACATCCGCGGACGAAGCCTTCACCCAATGGAACCGCAAAGGCGTCGGCCATGTGCGTCACAGCCATGCCTTCCTTGCGGTTCTCTATCAGTTGCTACGCGACAGTTACCCGGACTTGCTGCAGCGCCTGCTTGATGCCGGCTGCCGGGAACTCACGTTCGAAGATGGTCTGCCGGCAACCCTGCGCGACACCTACGAGCCGTCCCCGGATGACCAGGACCTGACAATCCTGACTTCCCGCCGCACAACGCTGGAATTTGTCATTCGAAGCTATGTCGCAGAGCTGCCCAATGTGACGATGGAAACCGGCGTCCGCGTGCGTGATCTTATCATCGACAGCAAGACGGCGCCGCCCAAAGTCACCGGTGTGATGGCGGAAACGGATACAAAACCCCTGGGCGCCCGCCACGCCGACATAGTGATCGATGCAACCGGTCGGACATCACAAGTGCCGTCATGGCTGGCGAAAGAAGGCATCACGCCGACCGAAGAAACCGAACCATGCGGAATTCTCTACTTCACCCGCCACTACCGGCTGAAACCCGGATGCGATGAGCCCTCACGCGGCACCGTGCCAGGCGCGGGTGATCTGGGATACCTGAAATACGGCGTCTTTCCCGCCGACAATGGCTGCTTTTCCATCACTCTTGCCGTCCCTGAGATTGAGACCGGCCTGCGCATGGCCATGGTGGACCCGGCAAAGTTCGACGCGGCCTGCATGTCCCTGCCCGGCATCGCGGATTGGGTATCACCTGACCGGTCCGATCCGGCAAGCAAGGTGCTTGGCATGGGCAGACTTGCCAGTCGCTGGCGGTCGTTCATCGCCACAGATGAGCAAGGCGGACAACGAGCCTTGGTGACCAACTTTTTTGCCATTGGTGACGCCGCCATTCGCACCAACCCGCTTTATGGCCGCGGCTGCTCCTGCGCCTTTGTGGAAGCCCACGCGCTTGCAGAAACCTTGCAGGCCCACAGCGACCCTGAACAACGCGCTGTCACATACGCCGACAGGCTGGAGCAGGCCATCCGCCCCTACTACGACAGCATGGTCAAGCAGGACAAAAGCGCCATGCGCCAGGCCGAGCGAGGGGTCAGCGGCACGAAGAGCACAAGCCTGAAAGGCCGCCTGATGGCCAGCTTTGCTGACGACGCCATCACACCTGCAGTGCGCGGCAGCACGCCTTTGCTGCGTGAAGCCATGAAGGGATTTCACATGCTGGAGCCACCCATGGACTGGTTGCGGCGCCCGGCAAACATTCTGAGGATCCTGTGGATGTGGGCACGCCCCAAGGCCACAAAAAAGCATCTCTATCCACCCAAGCTCGGGCCCGAGCGCGATGAAATGCATCTGCGCCTTGAGGCGAAGCCCGCCACCGCATAGCAATCAAATAAAAACCAGAAAAGAGCTGCTGAATGTCGTTTCCAGAGCCCAAATTCATCGAGGCCAATGGCCTCAAACTCGCTGTCTATGAGCAGGGCACCGGCGTGCCGGTCGTCATGTGCCACGGCTTCCCGGAACTGGCCTATTCGTGGCGTCACCAGATGCCTGCCATTGCCAACGCAGGCTTCCGCGCCATAGCAGCAGACCAACGCGGCTATGGACGCACGGTAGATGCAAAAACCGGCAAAATCCCCGCTGCTATTGAAGACTACGACATGGAGCACCTGACCGGTGACATGGTGGCGATGCTCGATGAACTGGGCATCGATAAAGCCATCTTCTGCGGACATGACTGGGGCGGCTTCGTTGTCTGGCAGATGCCCCTGCGCCATCCAGATCGCGTCGCCGGCGTCATTGGCGTCAACACGCCCTATATTGCACGCGGACCGATTGATCCGATCGAAGCCATGCGCGCCACAATGGGCGAAGACATGTACATCGTGTTTTTCCAAAAGCCCGGCGCTGCAGATGAGCTGTTTGGCAAGGACATCGCCAAGTCCCTGCGCTTCTGGTACCGCAAAAGCGCCGTCACCCTTGAGGACTTCGACAACGCGGCACCAGATGCCGCCAAGAACCTGGCCCTCGCCAAACTGTTTGAGGTGCCTGAAGAAGAATGGGGCGGCGGCCCGCTGCTGACCGCTGAAGAAGCGGCCTACTACCACAACGCCTTTGCCCGTACCGGGTTTACCGGCGGCCTCAACTGGTACCGCAACTTCACCCGCAACTGGGAACGCTCCGCAGACCTTCCAGATCAGGTGAATGTCCCCTGTCTGATGATCTCCGCAGCCAACGATGTCGTCCTGCGCCCGGAACTCACTGAAGGCATGGAGCAGTTCTGTCCGGACCTTGAGAAACACATCATCCCCGATTGCGGCCACTGGACTCAGGCTGAAAAGCCCGATGAACTGAACGCTCTCATCACCGACTGGCTGAAACGCCGCTTCACCTGAAGCGCCCGGGAAGGGGAACAACAGCATATGAGCGACCGCGCCGCCCTTCTGTTCGCCAATGATGCGTTCTATCGGGCCTTTGCTGATAGCGACATACAGGCCATGGCCTCCCTGTGGGCAGCGGATGATGCCATTACCTGCCTGCACCCCGGCTGGGCGCCCCTACGCGGCTTTGAAGATGTGCTGTCATCGTTCCAGAGCATCTTCGAAGGCCCGGCCCCACCTGCCATTGCCCCCCTATCCGCGGACGTCACCATGCATGGCCCTGTCGGGATCGTGATTTGCTACGAGTTGATTGGAACGGATTACTTGATCGCGACAAACATGTTCCGAAAGGACGCGGACAATGGCAGCTGGAAACTGATTCATCATCAGGCC
>JBCBUN010000243.1:0-3844 GCA_039818145.1 Pseudomonadota bacterium | reverse complement strand
CAAGCTTGGTCTTGTTCTCATACAGTGCATCGATCAGCGTCACGAAGCGTTTGGCTTCGTTACGCGATTCAGGGCCCATCTGAGGGATTTCATCCACCAGCAGGGTATGAAAGCTGCGGGCGATCTTGAGATAGTCCGCAGGCCCCAGGGGCTGACGGCACAAATCATCAAAGTGAAAACGAGCAATGCCCATGGCGGCACGCGGCACGGCTACCTTACGGCCTTTGACCTCAACGGAGCACGCTGCGGGTTTAACGCCGGTCGTCAGACGGCCCCACGCATCCTCCATGGCCTGCGACGACACACCGTTCAGCGGTGCGTGATAGACGGGCGCACCCGCCAGATGCTTCAGGCGATAGTCGGCCGCCGCAACCAGCTCCATCACGTCCATCTGCTGTCGCAGCAAATCAATGAAGGGCACGAACAGTTGTCGGTTTAGACCGTTTTCGTAAAGGGCGCCCGGCTCCCGGTTGGATGTCGCCACAACAACAAGCCCACGCTCGAACAGCGCCGTGAAGAGACGACCAAGGATCATGGCGTCCGTAATGTCGGTGACCTGAAACTCGTCAAAGCAAAGAAGCGTTGTCTGCTTCATGATCGCATCAACCACCGAGGGAATGGGATCCCCACCCGCGCTTTTGGAAACCTTACCCTGCTTTTCACGCTGTCGCCATTCATGGACGCGCCCATGCACATCCTGCATGAAGTCGTGAAAGTGGATGCGCTGCTTCTGCTTCACCGGCGCATGGGCAAAAAACAGATCCATCAACATGGATTTTCCGCGCCCCACGCCACCATAGATGTAAAGCCCACGAGGTGCCTCAACCGCACCACCCAGTCCGAACAGGCCACGCTTCTGGCCCGGCCGATACCCCTTGAGCGCGTCATGCAGCATCTGCAGTTGATCTGCAGCAGCTTCCTGCGCCGGGTCATGCTCGATTGCGCCTGAGGCAACCAATGCACGATAGGCATCAATGGTGGTTGAAGGTTTGGCCATGAAACATCAATTGTTGAACTGAACTGTCATCTACCCGAACCTTGCCGTCGGCAGCAACCACGAACCGGACCCTCAGGTATCACGCCTGCATGATAGCGCCATGAGCCTCTACCAATTCGTGTACGCCCGATCACGCAAGCTGGCACAGGCCCTGTCAGGCCGCAAAGGCATGGTAGCCGGCGTAATGCTAGGCGTGGCTGGCATGGCAGCACTCATCTATCTGGCGGCCACATTCACGACTGCGTTCTGGGGCACCCAGGCAGGTGCGCCAATCGACCTGCAGCCACCCGCAACAGCCGAAAACCGAACAAACGACCTGTCCGCCATGATCAGGAACGGCGCTTTGGACCCCCTTGAGGTGGAGCGAGCCTTTGCCCCACATCGCGCCAAACTCGACGGCGTGAATGTGCTGATGGTGCCGTCCTTCCTGTCGGATTTTTTGATGCCCGCCCGCAATGCAGGCCTCACCGACTATTTTTCACGGCAGGAAGAGTGGCTGGCGGAACAGGGCATGGGGATGCAGATGGCCCAGAGCAACACGGCAGCGTCAGCGACCCAAAATGCCGACTGGATAGCCGCCTATATCGACAACTCCCCGACACCGCTTTGCCTCATCACGCACTCCAAGGGCGGTGTTGATGTGCTGACTTTCCTGCTGAGCGCCAACGACGAACAGCTATCCAAGGTCGCTTGCTGGATTGCCCTCCAACCGCCGCTTGGCGGCTCGCCGGTCGCTGATCAGGTACTGGCCAGTGGTGATGCATCAGCAGTATCCGCCAGAACGTTGCACCTGCTGGGCGGGTCGCTGGAGGCGGTGCGCGACCTGGGTACCGACCGACGCCAGAGCGTATTGGCCCAGCATGACCGGGACATTCAGGAGCTTGCCCGGCGCATTCCCATTCTGTCCGTAGCCGGACGGTTTTCCCCTGACACTTGGCTGGATGCGGGATTCCCCTACACAATCCCTCATGCGTGGCTCGACGGTCATGGGCAAGAGAGTGACGGACTGGTGCCAGTCGCCTCCGCGCAGCTACCGCACACGCCCTATGTCCTGATTGACGCAGCAGACCACGGCGCAACCATTCGTGATGCAACGCCGCTTGCCAATGATGCCGGCGTGTTTCTCAAAGCCCTCTTTGCCGTGATGCTGGAAAGCCATTCAGCGGAACAGATCCAGTAGATCCGGCTACTTGTTCGGCCATTTCCAGTCAGCCTTGCGTTTACCCATCCAGGCACGCACCGCTTCCTTGTAGTCCGGTTCGGCGACCATCTCGTCCAGCAGCCTGTCGGCCTCTGCAACCGATGACCCCACATCGCGATGCTGGTCCACGTAAATCTGTCGCTTGGTGGCAGCCAGCGAATGCGGCGCAACGCCGTCAGCCAGTTTCCGGGCATAGGCTGTGACCTCCGCCATCAGGTCTTCGGGTGCCACAAGCCGGTTGATAAGCCCCATGTCATAAGCTTCGTCTGTCAGGAACACGCGGCTCGACATCAACAGGTCATTGGCACGGGCTAGGCCGACGATACGCGGCAGCAGCCAGGACAGGCCATACTCGGCAGGCATGTTGAAGCGTCCATGCGCCGCGGTGAGCTTGGCGCCCGGCACGGCGAACCGAATATCCGCAAAGCAGGCAAGCACAAGGCCCACACCCGCTGTGGCTCCATTCATCGCCGCAATCACCGGCTTAGTAAGCCCAAAGTGATACGCAAAATTCTGATCGAACTCTGGCCGCACACCAAAGCCCGGCTTGGGAATGTCATCCCTTGTGCCAGAATCATAGCCACCCTTGGCCGCATGGCCTTCCAGCGCCTGCATGTCCGCACCCGCGCAAAAGGCCCGCCCCTCGCCGGTGACAATGATCACACGCACCGACGCATCAGCCTCCGCCTGCTCCAGCGAATAGCGGTACTCGGTATGCATGCGTCCGGTCCACGCGTTCATGCGGTCCGGTCGATAAAGGGTGATTGTCGCGATGCCGTCGGCAACGCTGTAGCGTGTTGATTTAAGTTCCATGCCCTCAGTTTGCACTGAGAGAGCGCCACCCGTCGAGATGGGGCGCAAGAATGGTCTCGCGCTCTTCAGCAGACAGATGCAGGTCAAAATGGTCTGCAAGTGCCGTCGCAATCTCATCAACAGTTTGGAGTTGGGTCACCTCAGCAACGCCGTCGCGTCCCCGGATTGTCAGGTCGGTATTGAACAGCGTGATGCGCCGGTTTGCCTCCGGCCGGGCTGCAATCAGAAACTGCACGAATATCGATTGCGGGTGTGTGGCTGTGTACCAGTTCGACAGGTCATAATCCGCCGGCGACTGCGCCTCCAATGAGAACTGATAGACCGGCGCCCACTGGTCACCCAGCATCGCCTGTAGCTCAAAGGTATCCACCGCACCGCCAACAGACATAAGTCGGCGTGGCTCGTGCGGCGTCTCGAGCACCGTATCCGTCTTGAAGGGAATGGGGCCGGTCATGGTGATGCCGCCAAAGCCTGCATCCGCCAGATAGGGACCTTCGGCCAGGGCGACATGCAGCAGCATATGCGTGCGGCCCGTCGCAACATCGTCTGGTGTCTTCCAGCGCACCCGGCCCATGAGGGGGGTGACGTCAAAGCCAAGCGCATCAAGCGCTGACGCCAGAAGCGCGTTCACCTCGAAGCAATACCCGCCGCGGCCGCCATCAACAATCTTGGACTGTAGCGAGGCGATGTCGAGCTTCGGCGGTGACTTGGCCAGTACAGTCAGATTCTCGAAGGGAACTTTGAGTGCCTGTGCATAGTGGATCGCCTTGAGCACATCCAGTGTCGGCTCGCGGACACCCGTGTACCCGATATGCCCAAGATAGGCATCAAGA
>JBCBUN010000242.1:0-3865 GCA_039818145.1 Pseudomonadota bacterium | reverse complement strand
TGACATTTGCCACGTAAGCGGCGTTGTCTTCAGAGTCAGTGCCATAAGACGCGTCAACATAGTCGATCAGGCCTTCATCAAGCGGCCATGCATTCACCTTGCCTTCCCAGTCATCAACGATCGGGTTGCCGAAGCGGTACACCTCGGTCTGCATGTAAGGCACCCGAGACGCCACCCATGCTTCACGGGCAGCTGCCATCGTTTCTTCTGACGGGTTGGCCACGAGGGCATCAACAGCCGTCTTCAGTTCCTTGGCCAGAGTAACGGAATCCTCGTAGCCGGCCTGCGCAATGTCAGCATAGGTCGCAAGGATCGCGTCTTTGGCCGGTGCTGCTGCCAATGCCGGTCCATGTGCCGTAAGGCTACCTGCAGTCAGAGCCGCAACACCTGCGGCCACGCTCAGAAAAGTCATTTTCATATGAAGTACTCCTGAAGTGTCCGCGGTTTACGGGGCTGAGAATGGAATGGTGTAAGTCAGCAAAGCACCCAGCGTGTTGGATTCATTGCCACCGTCTTCAAGGTGCTTGTACCCAACGTCAAAGGTCAGGCCGTTTTCAAACTCATAGCCGCCTGATACCTGGATCTGATTGTCATCAGCATCGCCACCACCGGCAGGATCGATGTTGCGGATCGTATCGCTGACCGCGAAGTTCCACGGGCCGTGCGTCACGCCAAAACCAAGGGTGATGTAGTCACGGTCTTCGTCCGCGCCGCCTGCATCAGACTGGTGCACATATTCGACAACCGGGCCGACTGTTGTGTCTTCCCCAACGGCGAACTCGCCAAAGAGAGCAACAGCAACGCCGAGCTCGTCTTCCGGATTGCCAACGCCACCTTCCTGGCTGACCACGCCCAGGTGATAGCCGATGCCGTCACCGATAAAGGCAAGATCGCCATCAAGCGTGACTGAGAAAGAAGAGAAGTCTTCCGTGTTGCTCACACCGCCGGATGATTTCCGGTTGCGTGGGCGCTCAGTAATGATCGACTCCGACAAGAAGCTTGTGTCGGCAAAGAACGTGCTGGCAGTCAGGGTATGTGACCCGGCGTGTTCACCGCCGAGCGTCACCGCACCGCCAAAGCCGATCCGTTCGGTTATCTCGTAGTCTTCCGCAAGGTCAGTGCCGTAGACACCAGGTGCAATATCCCATGCAACGCCGAATGTCGGATTGATCTTGCCGGCAAAGACCTCAAATGTGTCTTGCCGGTAAACCAGATATGCAGTCTGCACAAAAAGACCTTCGTCTTCGAAGAAACGATCATCGTTGGGATCAGGATCAAGGACTGGTTCAAGCACAAGGTCCGTTTCGAACGAAAAATTCTCCGTGAAGCGGATGCTGATCGCAGGTTCGATGGTTGTGTAGATATCGTTCCGTTCGTCAGCCTTGTTGTCCGCATCGAACGTGTAGTCGTTCTGAATTTCGATGGGAATCTCACCCTCGATGCGCGGAAACAGCTCTTCTTCTGCAAGGGCAGGAGCAGAGGCAACGCTGGCCGCGGCCAGAAGCGCGCCCAGGGCAGTCAGTCTATTCATGGCAATCATTGTCTGATTGTCCCCCAAGTCAGCCAGCCCGGGGTTAGAGCCCGGACACTTACACTCCGGCGGCCCAGCGCCTCCGGTACTGCGCCGGGTCTCTCACAATTGCGAGTCAATTGCAATAAAACTGCGAGTAATTATCAGTTGCGGCGAAATGAAGCAGGCGGGTCCGGTGAGCTAACCTCTTCTGGCCAAAGGCCTATTGCGGGACGGGCATTTGGGATATAAAGTGCGTAGTTGTTATCCGCACTTTTGCGGAGATGGCCACACAAACGACCGGCAAAGCAAAAATGTCGGCACGTCCGCGCAAAGGACAAATGGGGGATACACAATGACCAGTTATCAGCGCCTGCTGGTGCAACACGGATTGATCATCCTGTTTTTGGGCCTTGTCGGCGGCTTCATGCTTCTGTTTGCCGTGCTTGGCCAGATCTCCCTGTCACCGATTCCGCTGGCCTTTGGCTATGTCATTCCCGGCGAGCCGGCCCAGTGGCGGGCGGTTCATGTGGGCAACATCATGAATGGGCTCATGGCCATTATCTTTGCCCTGTTGATCCCGCTTCTGACCCTGAGCGAGAAGGCAACGCGCAACATCGCCATCGGTCTGGTGTGCACCGTCTGGGGCAATGCCCTGTTTTACATCTTCGGCATTCTGACACCCAACAAGGGGTTGTCGCTGGGCGACAATCCCGTGGGCGAAGCCAACTGGGCGGCGCCCATCGATTTCATGCCCGCCTTCATTGTAGCCTTTGTGCTGATGGTGATTGTCATTGTGATGCTGCGGAATCTTCCCGCTGCGGATGACACCAAGTAACTGCGTTTGTTTCAAACCCTGTCTGGAGAGACGCAATGTCCACGCACCAAACTGAAACCCTGAGCGATGCAGAACACCCGATGGACAACATCATTGTCCGGCCGCTTGATTTCGAAGTGGAGAAGCTCGAGCCGTCACGGGTCGTGTGGAGCGACACATCTCCGATGTTCGCCATCTACCTCAACGCCTTCGGTGTCCACGTGCCGTACTTCGAGCGCTACCTGATCCGCTCCATGTCCACGGCCAAGAAGCACGTGACGGACGAACGGCTGCGGGCAGACATGAGTGCCATCACCGGTCAGGAAGCGCACCACGCAAAGAACTTCCTCGTTTTCAACAAGGTGCTGGCGGATCGCTATCCCCGTGTGTCCGAACTTGACGAGCGGGCGCGGGACTACTTCACGGAACACGCCAAGACCGACTCCCTGAAAAAGCTTGTCGGCTTCACGGCCGGCTATGAGACGTTCACGTTTTTGGCCGGCATGATCATCCTCGCCAACTACGAAAAGTGGATGAAGGACTCAGACCCCGCAATCAAGGCCCTGTGGGTCTGGCATCAGGTGGAAGAAGTCGAGCATGGTGCGGTGGCCTTCGAGGTCTATAAGGAACTGTTTGGGGACCATGAGTGGTACCGCAAATACATGATTCTCATCGCCCTCATTCATATCGGTAAGGAAGCGCTGGCGGCCTATTTCCATATGGCCAAAGTCGAAGGCTATTTCAAAAACCCCGTCAGCGCCGCAAAGGCAACGTGGTTTGTGTTTGCCACTTTCGGACAGATGGTCTGGCACTCCCTGCCGACCTTCTCCAGCCGCTATCACCCGCGGGTACACCCGCTGGCTACAACCAAGCAAAACAAAATTGCGGTTGCATGGCGGCGCTATCTCAAGAAGGGTGGGGACGTCCTGACAATCGACCGGGCCAAGATGAAGGAAATCATCGGCTTTGGTTGAGGCGTATCTTCAAACGTCCGGGCAGCAACAAAAGCAATAAGAGCGCCCGGGTCAGTTGATTGAATGTCCCCGCGCCAACCGGGGGACGACGCCATGGAGAACATTCTTTATTCAATGGATTGGGTGCTGCCGCTGCGCAGTGACTGGGCTACGCCCATCGCGCAGGGGTTTACCTGGATGGGGTACGCCCCCTTCTTCCTGATGTTCCTGCCTGTCGGGTACTGGCTGTGGGACCGCGACCTCTTCACACGGCTGACCGCACTTGTTGCCATCACGGCTGTGGTCAATGGCTGGTTCAAGGATCTCTGGCAGGACCCGCGCCCCGGCGCCGATATACAGCTTGATGGACGTGTAACGGGCTCACCCGGTCGACCGTCCGGCCACACACAGATTGCCGTGGCCATGTGGCTTTGGCTCGCCTACGAAATTCAGCGCCCCTGGGTCTGGGTGGTCTGCATCATTCTCGCATTCGGTGTCAGCTTTTCCCGTCTCTATCTGGGCGTCCATGATATCGACGACGTGCTGACCGGGGCCGCCCTGGGCCTGGCAACCCTTGCAGTCTTT
>JBCBUN010000241.1:0-3874 GCA_039818145.1 Pseudomonadota bacterium | reverse complement strand
GAAGCCGCCGCCTTCCGCGCCTTCCACCACAAGACCATCAATGCCTGCCTCCACGCATTTCATGGCTGCTTCAAGTGTCGGCACGGCATGATAGACGGTGATGCCTGCTTCTTTCAGAGGCTTGATGAACTTGCTTGGACTGCCGGCGGACGTGGTCACGAACTTGACGCCGCTGTCGCAGATGTAGCGCAGCATGGCGTCATCCTTGAGAAACAGGATCGGCAGATTGACGCCGAAAACCCCGTCGGTGAGGTCGGCCATCTTTTCGATTTCAGCCTTGCAGGCCTCGGTTTCGCCGGAGGAGGTTTCAATGATGCCGATGCCCCCGGCATTGGCTACCGAGGATGCCAACTGCGAGCGGGCGATCCAGCCCATGGGGGCCTGAATGATGGGGTATTTTGCGCCTGTGTGCGCCAGTACGCGATTGCCTTCAAATCCGGACATGACGTTCCTTCTTGTCTTGTTCTTGGTCGATTGAGAATTTTGGTTTCCGCAAGCCTATATCAATTCAGCCGATATTGAATTGGCGCCACGAAGGCAAAGTCCTGCCCGCGCGGTGACAGTTCTCGTGGGACGGCCGGAAATGGCGCCACACGGCGCACAAGCTCAAGGGCGGCCTCATCCAGAATGTCTGACCCGGATGCGCCCACCAGCCTGACAGTCTTAAGCGCGCCGCTTGCCGCCAGCACAACTTCAACACGCACGATGCCCTGGATATCCCGGCGCTGCGCCCGGCGCGGGTAGACAATGGCGCGCTGCAGCCGCGTCAGCAGCAGCCGGGCATAACTTGCCTTGGCAACGGCAGAGGCATTGGCATCTGACTGCCCGGCGCCGATCCCACCACCGGCGGACCGTTGTGGTGCCGTCGATCCAGAGTTTGGCTGCGCGGGGGCCTGGGTTGGCGATGGTTGCGCTGATTCACCTGGAATCGGGGTTGGAACTGGAGCCGGCGTCCGGGGTGCCGTTGGTCTGTCTTCCGCTCTGGGCACTGGCGCCGGCGCGGGCTTTGGTTCGACGCGCGGTTTGGGGGCGGGACGCTCCTCCCGCTGCACAACCGGCGGAGTTGGGGCAGCTGGCTGCGGCACAACGGGTTGCACGGTTGGCGGCGCGTCGGGCTGTACCGGTCCGGGCGGCCCGGCTGGCGCTGCGGGAGCTGATTGCGCCAATGCCACCAGATCCACCGCAATAATCGGTGTTTCGTCCCTGATCTGGGGCGGGTCGCCCGCAAGCACAGCCCATAGGGCGGCAATGGCAATTGCGTGAAACAGGACGGACCACATCACCACGCGCGAGCGCGACCGGCGCACGGTCTGGGTCGCCAGACCTGCCGGGCGCGCGGTCTCAGACGCGCGGTCTATGTCATCGGGGAATTGCAAAAAACTTCAATCCGTATAAGCCAGTGACGCAGACCCGCGCGCACTACCAAAGAGCAAACCAGACGTGACCCAAACCGTAGCACCAACCAGCCAACCTGACGCCCTTGAGCACTTCGATGAGGTCATCACCCGCATGGCCGGGCGGCGTCCGGCGCTTTTTCTGGACTATGACGGCACCCTTGTGCCGCTTGCAAGGCGACCGGAGCTCGCCGTTGCGCCGCCGGAGCTTCTGACCGCGCTGTCGCGCCTTGCTGACCTGATGCCTGTTGCCGTGGTGACCGGTCGCGGACGCCCTGACGTGATGCAGATGCTGGACGTCAAAGGCATCGCCTATGCGGGCAGTCATGGGTTCGACATCGTGGACGCTGAAGGCAAGGATCTCTCCGGTGATATCGGTGAGGCATTTCTTCCTGCTCTCAGGAAAGCATCCCTCGCCCTGACGGCTTATCTGGAGCCAATCGACGGCGCTTTTCTGGAAGACAAGATCTATTCCCTGGCGATCCACTATCGCGAAGTCGCGCCCGAACGGCATGATGACATTGCAGCTGCCGTCGAAGCGGAGGCTGCCCGTCACCCGACGCTCAAAAAAGCAGGCGGCAAGATGATCCATGAGTTGCGGCCGGACATCGAATGGAACAAAGGCACCGCCATCCTTCACGTCATGGAGGCCATGGGGCTGACGCACAACGACACCGCTGCGTTCTACATTGGAGACGATGAAACAGACGAAGACGCCCTGCGCGCCGTCAGGGAGACGGGGATCGGCATTCGCGTGGGAGAGCCAGATGGCTCAACCCACGCGCACTTCACGCTTGCCACACCTGATGATGTCCGCAAGTTTCTCAAGAAGGTGGCCGAGACTGTAACCTGACCGCTAGAGGTCTTCGCCGATCACGATGAGTTTGTCGTAGGACAGGCCCTGCTCGTCGCACATGGCGCGATAGACATTGAGGATGCTGTTGGCATCCAGAATGCCCGTGACCTGACCGGTTTCATCGGTGTTGATGTTGGGGCCATAGATGGCGAACCACACGTCCGTTTCTTCGGTGTTGGTGTCCGGCACAATCAGCGTGTGGACCGACCCTGCGGGCTCAAACAGATAGGAGCCCTTGGTGTTCACCACGTCAGGATACTCCTGGTAGTGCCAGCTGCCGGTGAAGGTCACGGCAAAGACGGGGCCCGTGTGATAATGCGTTGCCACCTGATAGCCCGGTGAAAATTTTGTGCGCAGGACCCACAGGCCCTGGGTCAGATCGACCTGCTGCAGCTGGATCCTGGTGCCGTCTCCAAGGTCCACGAAGGGCAGGTCGTCTTCGCCGATATGCAGTGCTTCGCCGGAGGCTGGCGGCACTACCGGTGTCGCCATCTGGGTGATTGCGTCGTCTGCTTTGGTGTCCATGGAAGACCTCCCTGAAATGATTTCCCGGGCAGTCTAACGACCTGGTGCCCGCTGTCAGGTGTTTTTGACTTTTTGACGCCGACACGCCATTTCCTCCCCATGACAGACCGCCGTCTCAGTGCCCTGCCCGACCTACCGGTATCGTCGCTATCGGACGCGTCCGACGAGCGTCCAGTATGTGCCTTGTGCGCGCGCCCGCTGGGCGACCGGGTGGAAAAGCATCATCTGATTCCGCGCCTCAAGGGCGGGACACAGACCGTGCCACTGCATCCTATCTGCCACAAGAAAATCCACTCCCTGTTTACGGAGAGCGAGCTGGCGCACTCCTTCAGCACGGTAGAGGCGCTTGCTGACCATCCGGATGTTGCGGCATTCATCAAATGGGTTCGCAAGCGCCCGGCAGATTTTCACAAACGCACCCGCAAGGCCGGTGGTGGAAAGGGGCGACGATGAGCCCCTCACTTTCCTTCGCTACCAAAGACGCGGCGCGGACGCATGTTTGGGACCGGCTGAGCCATGAAAAGCTGGCAGCGTTTCCGTTCCCGCCGCATGGGCGCATTCCCAACTTCAAAGGCACTGGCGAGGCGGCAAAACGGTTGTTTGACATTCCCGTCTTTGCCAATGCGAAGGCGCTGAAGATCAATCCGGACTCGGCCCAAAGCGCTGTGCGTGCGGACGCCCTGCGCCGTGGCATTGATGTCTATGTGCCGACGCCGAAACTCGCCGGCGGATTCTGGCGGATTGAGGCGGCTGCAGTGCCCCATGACGCGGTTCGGCAAGCGGCTGCCATGTCCACCATGCCGAAATGGGCAACGCAGGTCGCGCTGCAAGACCTGCCGCAGATGGACGCCATTGTGTCCGGCTCCGTGGCCGTCACGCCGACAGGCAAAAGATGCGGCAAGGGGGCGGGCTACGCGGACCGGGAGTACGGCATCTTGCTGGAACTGGGGCATGCCCCGGCGCCCGTTGCCACCACCATCCACGATGTGCAGCTAGTGGATGATTTTCCGCAGGTGGGCACGGATGAACCGCTGACATTCATTGTCACGCCAACGCGCAGTCTGGAGATTGCCTCACCGCCGGATGCACCACACGGCAT
>JBCBUN010000240.1:0-3882 GCA_039818145.1 Pseudomonadota bacterium | reverse complement strand
CAAGGCGCAGTTCGTCCATGGCAAGGGCGGTTGAGATTGGCTTTGGTCTACTGCCCATGCTGGAAGGCGACGGCGAAGGACATTCCCTGACCGAACAGGTGAAGGCGCTGCGCCGTCAGGTGGCTCAGGACATGGGCTTCGTCATGCCTTCCCTGCGCATCCTCGACAACATGCAGCTGGACTCAACGTCCTACGTCATGCGCGTCAAGGAAGTGGAAGCCGGTGCGGGCATTCTCTATCCGGATCGCCTCATGGTCATGGACCCCCAGGGCGGCCCCGTGGACCTTCCCGGCGAGCACACAACCGAACCAACCTTCGGCCTGCCCGCCACATGGATCGACCATACCCAGCGCGAAGAAGCATCCTTCCGCGGCCTCACTGTCGTGGACCCGGCCACTGTGCTCACAACGCACATCACCGAAATCATCAAGGCCAACATGGCCGAGCTTCTGTCCTATGGCGAAGTTCAGAAACTTCTGGACGACATCGGCGGCGATAATCAGAAACTGGTGGAAGACCTTGTGCCGGATCGCGTATCCGTCACCACCATCCAGCGCGTTCTGCAGCAGCTGTTGACCGAGCGCGTCTCCATCCGCGATCTGCCGACCATTCTGGAGTCCATCGGCGAGGCTTCAAGCCATACCCAGAGCGTCACCCAGATTGTTGAGCATGTGCGCACCCGCCTTGCGCGCCAGATCTGCCACACCAATCAAAGCTACGCCGGTTACCTGCCGCTCATCGCCCTGTCGCCGGAATGGGAAGACGCGTTTGCAAATTCTCTCATCGGCAACGGCGAAGACAAGCAGCTGGCCATGCCGCCGAGCGATCTTCAGAACTTCATCCAGTCCCTGCGTATGGCCTTCGATCAGGCTGCCGCGTCCGGCGACGTTCCTGTGCTTCTCGTCAGCCCCGGCAACCGCCCCTATGTGCGCTCCGTTGTCGAACGTGTACGGCCGCAGACGGTCGTCATGAGTCAGGCAGAAGTTCACCCTCAGGCGCGTCTCAAGACGCTGGCCCAGATTTAAGGCGGGCCGGTTAGAGTATGCGTCTTCGTCGATTCAAAGCCCCCAGCATGCGCGAGGCCATGGCCCGCGTCCGTGACGAGTTGGGCGAGACGGCCATCATCGTATCCAGCGAAGAACTGGACACCGGCGGTGTGGAAGTCACTGCCGTCAATGAACGGCGCGCCAAGTCGGGAGATGACGCCCGCGCCATTGAACCTGAAACTGTCAGCCCCGTTCGCAATCAGCTTGAGATGCGTCTCAAGGCCCGCCTGCGCGGCGAGGCAAAAGCCTCACAGGCCGCAGCTTCGAACGCTGATGCCCCCGCGACCCTTGGTCTGACATCGACGGACCTCGCAACCGTACTGAATGACCACCGTGTACCCGAAACCCTGGCAGATCGTCTGCTTCAGGCCGCCTCCGCCCACGACAATGACGACGCTCAGGCAGCCCTGGCCCATAGCCTGGGCATCGCACTGGACTTCCAGCCCATTGGCGACCAGTTGCCCGGCTCCATCATGCTTATCGGTGCCCCTGGTGCCGGCAAGACCGTGACAGCCGCCAAGCTGGCGGCACGTGCCGTTCTTGCTGGTCAGCAGGTGGACATCATCACTGCGGACGCCGTGCGCTCAGGCGCCCTCGCCCAGTCAAAAGCCTATGCCGACGTGCTCAATCAGGATGTTGCCGAAGTGCGTGGTGCGGACGAGCTGGCCTTGATGCTCGACACCCGCGCAGAACTTGGCCGTAACCGCCCCTGCATCATCGACACGCCGGCCACCAATCTGCATGACCGCGCAGAGCTGGACCACACAGCCCGCCTCGTTCAGGCCTGTCGCGGCACTGATGCGAACAGCACGGTGGAACCCGTAGGTGTCATTGCCGCAGGCGGCGACATCGAAGACATGGCGGAAGCAGCACAGTTCTTTGCGCAGCTTGGCTGCCGCCGCGTCATTATCAGCCGCACGGATGCGACCAAGCGCCTTGGCGGCGTGATGGCCGCCCTTGCAACTGCCCGTCTCGCCGTCGCGGAATTTGGCATCAAGCCCTATCTGGCCGGTGGCCTTGTGGCTGCCACGCCATCCCGTCTGGCTGACATGACCCTCACAAAATCCACGACCAGCGCGCCGCAGCCATCAGTGTTGCCGCGCCGCGCTACTGCTTCAGTCACCCCCCTCGCCGGCCTATCACCTGCCGGCAGCACGGAGCCCACATCCGCATGAGTACGCACCCATCCGCCACAGCGGCACCGGACAAAGCCCGTCGCAGCCAGACAATCATTACCGTTGCATCCGGCAAGGGCGGCGTCGGCAAGACCATGGTCTCCACCACACTGGCGCACAGTCTTGCCTTTGCCGGTGAGCGCACACTGCTTGTGGACTGCGACCTGGGCCTCGCCAATGTGGACGTACAACTCGGCATCACTCCCGAGCACGACCTTGCAAGCGTTGTCGCCGGCACAACCGCCTTCGAAGACGCCACCATCCGTGTCAGCAGCGACAACAGCACGTCGGTGCGAGGCGCGTTTGATGTCATCGCCGGCAGTTCCGGGTCCGGCAATCTCGGCGCCCTGGCGCGTACCGAGCTTGCCCGCCTGCGTCAGGGTCTCACCCTGATTGCAGCGCATTATGACCGCGTGATCGTTGATCTGGCCGCAGGCGTTGATCCCGCCGTCACGATGTTTGCCTCAATCGAAGGACCAACCCTTGTGGTGGTCACCGATGAGCCGACCTCCATCACAGACGCCTATGCTTTCATCAAGGTCGCCTCAATGACACCGCGCGATGACGGCACCGCCGCTGACATCCGCATTGTCGTCAACATGGCGGAGACGGTTGAAGCCGGCCGCAAGACCTATGAGGCCCTGTCGCGGGCCTGCGGAAATTTCCTTGGAATCACGCCGCCCCTGGCCGGGATCGTGCCGCGAGACACAGCCGTCCGCGATGCAGTTCGACATCAAACTCCCCTGCTGACCCGCAGCCCGAATGCCAAAGCCGGTGCAGCCATCGCCAGCATGGCTGACGGCATACGCGCCGGCTCAGCCAAATAGCGCCTGCACAAACGCCTGTTTTCTGTCGATTTTCGCCAGCGGTAACTGCATTTGTGGCACACCGGCCACACCGTCTGTGCAAACCCTCCCGATGCGCGTAGTCTTTCGACATCATTCGTGAGCCCGGTCACACGCTTGATAAAGAACCGGGCCATGGTGATGGGAACGACGGAGGACATGAACCTAAAGGGGGGGTTCTTTAATGGAAGACGCTTTGCAGTTGGTCCAGCCCGTGCTGGACTTCTTCGCGGCTGGCTTCGACCAGGTAAATGCGATCCAGGGGATTATCATTGGTGTGCTCGCAGCATTCGTGCTGCGCCAGTACTCGCGCATTCTGGTTATCAGCTTTGTAGCTACGCTTGTTCATCTCATTGTTGATACCGCTCTGCCGGTTATTCGGGGAGCGGAACTCAAACTGCCGCCCCTCGCTGACTTGGAATGGTGGAAGTATGTGCTGCTGCTTTATGTCGGCTATCTGGTCGTCATCACAGTGATCTACATACTCAAGAAGATCCTGATCCGCGGTTAGGACCGGCAACCAGAACAAACAAAAAGGCCGCTGCAATGATGCAGCGGCCTTTTTCATGTTCAGGACGCATCAAGCGCTAGCCAATTTCAGCCGCGCCGCGCCCATGCATGTTGATGGCAATCTCGTCGAGGTCGGCCTGCTCCCGGCGACGTGTCTCAGCCTTGGCCCGACTGCGCGCGCTCTCATCCACCAGCTCGACCTTCTTGAGATCTTCAAACGCTTCCGTCAGCTTTTCGCGTTCCGCATCCACCTGACGCGACAGCTCACTGATTGACTGCGCCAGGTTGTCCCGGCGCATGGAGGCG
>JBCBUN010000239.1:0-3898 GCA_039818145.1 Pseudomonadota bacterium | reverse complement strand
CCGGCGTGTCGGTCCCTTCCCACAGGGCGTTTCGTGTGTCGAACCAGATCGAGCGATACTGGTCGTATGAGATATCGACCCAGGGCTGCGGCACCATCGGACGCGGGGCGTAGGTCTTGGCCGCCATGGCTTCGGCACGGCGCCGGACAAAGTCTGGAGTGAACGCCTCCCCCTCGCCCAGTTGCAAGCCGGGCTCATAGTCCACGATAGTCGCTGCGGCTGGCAGGCTGCCAGCGAGAGCGGAGAGGGCTGCGAGGAACTCACGACGAAGCATCGGTCAGGCCTTCTTGCTGCGCCAGGGCTGCGACTTGAACCAGCCGACGGCATAGGCCACGGCAATCAGGATCGCAAAACCGGTCAGGTTGACCAAAGCCATGCTGGCATGGGACCGCCCCATCTCGTCGAGCGCCACGCCCAGGAGCCGGGCGAGGAACATCGATGTGATGAAGATCGCAAGGGATTGTTGGCCAACCTTCATGATCGCGGCGAGGAGCGGGCTCCAGACCAGCGCAAAGATCCCGCCAGATGGCGGTGTTAGCCTTGCGCCACGCGGGCCGACGGCGACCCAAGCCAGATAGGCCAGCGCAAGGAAATGCAGATATCGGAAGAGCCCGAAATCTGTCTTTTCCCGGAATGGCGCAATCGCGGCGCGGACGTCTTTGATCCACTCAAACTCTCGATAGATCTTGAAGTAGGCGAACGGGACAACTGAAAGCACAGCAACGGCTGCCAGCGCGATGAGCCACCACCGGACGGGGGGGGCGGGCAGCCAGCCAATCATGAAGGCGAAGCCGGTGAAGAACACCAGTTGCCAGCCGAACGGGTTAAAAAACCATTCACGCTGCGACCACGGCTCCGCCGGCAACCCCCAGCCAATGAAGGCGTGCCACCACAGGCGGGGCGCGTCATCCTCAAGGGCCTTCGTGATGACATCAAGCTGGGTCAGACCCCAGAGCGTGATGAGCACGGCAAAGAGCACATACCGGTTGTGATGTCCGACGAAGTAGACGAGCGGCATCATCGCCAACACGACGAGGTACATCGGCAGGATGTCGAAGTAGTTCGGCACGTAAGTGAGCGTTACGAGACCAAGTAGCTGATCTTGCGTCGTAAAGAGCCCCTGTTTGGCGCCGTTGAAGAACGGGTAGAGGTTGAGCTGGCCGACATAGTCCCGCGTACCGATATCGATCTTGTTGAGCACCACCATCGCAGTGGCCACTGCGATAAAGAGACCGATATGCGCCCAATAGACCTGCCAGATCCGGAAGGCGACACGGGCTGTGCCCATCCACCAGCCCCTGCGGGCGAAGACACCGCCAAAGGCGATTGCGGAGGCCATACCAGACAGGAACACGAAAATCTCAGTTGCGTCCGAGAAGCCGAACCGGGCTGGGATCCACAGCGTGAGCCAGTTGCCCGGCGTGTGTGCAATCAGAATGATGAACATGCAGATCCCACGGAAGAAATCGAGCCGCGGGTCACGCACCCTCGCCTGCCCAGCGGCTTTTGCCGCTTCGCGTGCCACACTCGCCGTGGGCGAAGCCGGAATGAAGCCGGGATCGGTTACACTCGTCATCAGATTCTGCAGTGGCCCGGACCGGATGTTACGGCCCCGGGGCACGCCCCCTCCTCGTCATCCTCGTTGCCCGCAGCGCTCACTGCGCCGGGATCGCATCGGCCGCGGCGCGCGCGTCCTGAATGGTGGCAAACCTTGTCGCGGCAAACCTGTCCTCGGTGCCATTGCGACGGCTGCGTCGCTGGATCAGGAGATCCTCGGCGGCGTCGAGTTGCCCCGCCCGGATGCCGGCGTCAATGGTGATCCGCTCGAACACGTCCCTCTGGGCATGGCTGCCTCCAATGGTCTGCAAATCGTCGTGCCCGGCAACCAGGTGGTGGAACGCGGTCGCGTAGCGGCCTTCGGCGAAGTCCTGGATCCCCTGGGCAACCGAGTGCCCCGGATGGTGCGACACCTGCGCGGCCTCGCTCAAGGTAGCACGGTCCGCATGCAGGCGGCCAATCATCCGCTGGGCTGCATCAGCACGACGATCGCCGGCGAGTGCGAGCATGTAGTGCAGGTCTGCGAAGGCCAGACAGGCATCATCCACCCGCTGCTCCGACAGATCCGCCAGCTCAGCCCAGCGATCGGCCACGCTGACGCCCTCGAGTTCCAAGCGGGTCAAGATAGAGGTTGCGTTGGCAATGTCGCGGAAATCGTCTGTCTTCTCTTCGCGGATTTTCCGGTCGTAGAGGGATAGAACAATGTCGGTCTCGCCCTCATCGAGATGGAGCAGCGCCTTGTGCCACCACACGTGGTAACGGAAGTTGTTGCAGTGATCCCAAGCCGATGTGTTCTGTTCGATCAGCGCAATGCCCTTTTCGGCCTGCCCTGTCATATCGTGCACGTGGGCTACCGCGTGGAGGCCCCAGGCGTCGTCACCGGCAAGCTCAAGCCCGGCGCGCCCCGCCCTTTCGGCGGCGGTGTAGGCTCCGGTCTCTTCAAGCGCGAAGGCGTGGCAGCCCAGGACAAAACCTTCAAAGGGGTGGTCGCGGTGTGCGTCGAGCGCACGCTCAACCGACCACCGCATACCCACACTGTCGCCACGGATGAAGCGGATGGCGTGGTTGACCTTCAACGTGAGTGTGTCGTGCGGCATCCGATCCAGAGCGCGCTGCAGTATGGTCACTGATTTCGAGGACCAACCGTTCAGCCAAGCCTCCAGCGCGTCTGTCCACGCCTGGGTGCGCGGATCAGACGTATCAAGCGTTTTGAGTTTGGCAGCCGCATCGTGCGCCGCGGAAACAAGTTCGCGTCGCCCCATGAGCAGGGAAAAGATGCCCTTGGTGGCGTGCCCCAGAGCAAAATCCGGCTCCGCCTCCAGCACCGCGCCCAGCCGGGGCGCCGCGTCTTTGCCATGAGCCAGAAATGCACGGATCATCGCATTCCAGTCGTCCAGAGCCTGCTGGCTCGTCAGCGCCACCGGGGCGTTGCAAACATCAGTTTTCATCCGTTTCCTCGTACACTCTGATGTAACCGATATATCTTCTGCCGCAGCGTGCGTCCGGCTATGCGACATCCCCCAACGAATACGTGAACGGTTGTGAAGTGATTGGTAACGCGCACTCTAAATGCGACCATCATAGGACTGACGCTCAATCTCTGCCGCGATAACTGTGAAAGTGTCCGCATTTTGAGCGGTTTGTAGCGCAATCTTAAGGTCTTCGCGCGAGCTCACGCGCACGCCTTCCCCCCCCAGTGCCCGCCCCAGTGCAGCTATGTCATGTTTGCCGAAATCTACGGCACAATTTGGAAGCTGCCGGCTGCGTTGTTTCATTTCAATGAGTGCGAGCGAGGCATCCACAAAGACGACAAAGATCGGCTTCGTGCCAAGTTCTGCAGCGGTGGTCAGTTCGCCACAAACCATCAAGAAGCCAGCATCCCCGGAAAACGAAACAACCGTCCGCTCCGGATTGGCAAGGGCTGCCCCGATGGCCAACGGAACCCCGGCCCCCATGGTGCAGAAGGCAGAGGACTGCATCAGCGAACCAGCCGCCTTGCATTGCCACATCTGGCTGAGCAGAATTCGATGCGCCCCGCTGTCGGACGTGGCAAGCGTGCTGCATGGCAGTACCTCGGCCACGGTGTCGATCACGGCAGCCGGTCCCCAGTCGTCGTCTCTTGGAAATGCCGCCGAGAGCCCGGCCCGGGCCTCGGCAATCGCGTCGTCAGGCCAACCGCAGTCCTCTGAAATGGAGCTGCGAAGGGCGGTCAGGCCAGCTGAGGTTTCGGCCACGATATTGACGGTGGCGCGGTGCATGTAGTGCCGGTTCGGCTCTGCCGTTATGTCGATGACCGGAACCTCCAGCGGGTCCCACACATTGCGCCAGCCCGGGCGCATCT
>JBCBUN010000238.1:0-3899 GCA_039818145.1 Pseudomonadota bacterium | reverse complement strand
CCGGACACGTACCACATCACCACCTTGTCGCCCTTGCGGATCTGCTTGCCGCCGAGGATTGCATCTTCAAGAGCCGTCCGGCGCATATGAGCAAGCGGTGTCTGCCAGCGGATGATTTCGGCCACCGCATTGTCGATCAGTGACGGGTCAGCGACCATCTTGTCCCACTGGTCCGGGAACAAATTCATGCCGAAGATGCCGCCGCTCATGGAGTTGCGGGTTGTGTCGTTGCCACCGACGATGAGCAAAGAGAGATTCCCCAAAAATTCTTCCGGCGGCATCTTCGCCATGGCCGGGCTGTGGGTCATCATGGTCAGCAGGTCAATGTTGTCCGGCTTGTCCATGCGGCTTTTCTGAAGATCGCTGAAATAGGCCGCCATCTCCATCAACTCGTCGATGCGTTGCTGCTGGGTTTCAACGACACCTGAGCCCGGCTCTGCGGTGGAGACGTCGGACCAGCGGGTGAGTTTGTGCCGGTCTTCGAATGGGAAATCGAACATGGTGGCCAGCATCTGTGTCGTCAGCTCGATGGAGACCTTGGGCACCCAGTCGAATTCCACGCCCACAGGCAGGCTGTCGAGCAGATCAGCTGTCCGTTGCCGGATGATCGTGCCGAAGTGCTGCAGATTGTTGGGGTTGGTGATGCCGTTGACGGACTTGCGCTGTTCGTCGTGCTTGGGCTGGTCCATGGCGATGAAGTTCACCGCCTTGAAGTCGTTGTCCGGATCATTCTGAATGGCGTCATCAATGATGATGCCGCCAAGATGCGCTTCAGATGAATAGACATGGTGGTTGGTGTCCACCGCCATGATGTCTTCGTAGCGGGTCACGGACCAATAGGCGCCATAGGGGCTTTCCGCGCAGTAGTGCACGGGGTCTTCCTGACGCATTTGCGCGAAGATGGGCAGGTATTCGTAGTTCTTCCAGAGCGCCGGATCCGCGACGTTGGTCTTGCTGGTGAGTGCCTGCGTGGCCTGCGGCGTATGCTTGAAAGCCTGGCTCATTGGTTGTGTCCCTCCAAAGCGTGGCAGCATTTTTGGTCGGTCGCTGCCCATTCACTTAATGCGTAGCGTAACTCCGCATTCAAAGGGTCCGCAAGGGGAAAAGTGCCTGTGATTAAGGCTGGCGGGCTGTCAGCCTTGAAATCGGGGTGCTGCGGTGGTTTCTGGCCTGCGAAACTTCGACATGAGACTGCTCAAGATCACTGGAGACGTTCAGTTTGGCTCTGCACAACACGGCATATGACGCCCTTTTCGGCGATGACGAAGGCCGGGTCTGCCGCGACATCCCTGAAAGTGCGTGCAATGCACAGCCGGAAAACGTCTCTGCTCACCTCATAAGCCTCGCTGCGACCAAGGCCGGAGATGGCCTGTCTGACCCCAAGCTCATTCTCGCCTGGGTGCTCAATGCTCTGGGCGCGCCGGCGTTTCTTATTGGCCTGCTGGTGCCATTGCGCGAGGCGGGGGCGCTGGTGCCGCAATTGTTTGCCGCGGGCGCCATCCGGGCGCTGCCGATGCGCAAATGGGCGTGGGCCATTTCCAGCCTGATCCAGGGCGTGTGCGTTGCTGCCATGGGTGCGGTGGTGCTGATCTTTGATGGTGCGCTGGTGGGGTGGATTGTTGTCTGCCTGCTTGCCGTTTTTGCCCTGTCTCGGTCGGTCGCATCCGTCGCGTACAAGGACGTGTTGGGCAAAACCGTTTCCAAGGCGAAGCGCGGCACGACCACCGGCACGGCGGACAGTATTGCGGCCTTTGTGGTGCTGGCGTTCGGGCTGGCGCTCTCGTTTGATGTTCTGACGCGTTCTGTTGAGGTGGTGTCTGCCGCGCTCTTTATTGCGGGCGGCTGCTGGACCGTGGCGGCTGTGGTGTTTCTCACCCTGCGTGAGGAGCCGGGGGCAACAGAAGGGGGCGGCAACGCGTTTTCGACCGCCATGGCCCAACTGTCCCTTCTGCGCGAAGACAGGCAGTTGCAACGTTTCATCGCAACGCGCGGACTGCTGATCGCAACCGGTCTGGCGCCGCCGTACCTGGTCACCATTGTGGCGCAGCGCGGTGGCACAGATCTCTCTCAGCTCGGCCCCTTCATTGTTGCCTCAGGTCTGGCATCGGTTGTCAGCTCCTATTTTTGGGGGCGTCTGTCGGACCGTTCATCGCGGCGTGTGCTCATTTATGCCGGGTTGCTTGGATGTTTTGCCATGGTGCTGGCTCTCAGCGTCACCTTTCTGGCGCCCAATTGGGTTCTGGCCTACGCCATGGCTGCAGTCCTCTTTGTGCTGATGATTGCCTACAAGGGTGTGCGCCTTGGGCGGTCTACGCACATTGTCGATATGGGGTCCGGCGATAACAGGGCAGCCTATACGGCCCTGTCGAACACGGTTGTGGGCGGGCTGTTGATGCTCGCCGCTGTGTTTGGTGCCTTGGCGTCGCTGGCTGGCACATGGGTGGTGATTGCTGTATTCGCTGTGATGTGTGCAGGCGCGGCCGTTGTTGCCAGCGGCCTTGATGAGGTGCAGCAGGCATGAGTGCGAACAACAAATCCGACTGGACGCCACCGACAGATCTGACCGAGCGGGTCAAACTGGCTCTGGTGCCGCCGTCGCTTGATATCCGTCGCCGGGTAAACCGTGAACTGCGCAAGGGCGAGCCTGAGTTTGGCCTCGTGCCCTATCTGTGCGCGCGCGATAAGCATGCCATCGACATCGGGGCCAATCGCGGTGTCTACACGTGGTGGATGGCGCGCACGGCACAGCACGTCCATGCCTTTGAGCCGAACCCCAAGATGCTGGGCATCCTCAATCGGGTGCTGCCGACCAATGCCACAAGCTATGCGGTGGGCCTGTCCGACAGCGACGGCGATGCGGGCCTATTCATTCCGCAACGGCGCAAGGGCTACTCCAATCAGGGTGGCTCGCTGTCCACGCGCAAGGCGGACATTCCCCATGGAGAGGTCACCGTGCAGACACGCACGCTGGACAGCTACGATCTGCGCAATATCGGGTTCATCAAGATTGATGTTGAAGGCTTTGAAGCGCCGGTAATCGCGGGGGCCCGGGAGACACTCAAGCGTGAACGCCCCAATCTGCTCATCGAGCTGGAGGAAGCGCACACGGGTGAGCCGATTGAGGACATGCTCGGCGAGATCGCTGATATGGGCTTTCAAGGGTTCTTCATGCGGCGTGGTCAGTTGACGTCGCTCCGACATTTTGACCCGGAGGCGCATCACCGCTCGGCCGATGGCAAGGCAGATTACGTCTTCAACTTCATCTTTATCCCGGCCTAGGCCGCGTCAGATCGGCTGGCGGCCATTTACCTCAACTGGCGCAAAAAGCGTGCTTTGGGCCGCTAATGTGCTAAGAGGCCCATTGGACAAGAATGCATGCCTTCTGGGGAGCCCACGCCTGTGGCCACTACGCCTGAAAGCCTCGCGATTTCGGCTGTTGTGCCGGTCAAGAACGAGGCAGAAAACATCCTTCCGCTGGTAACTGAAATCGACGCTGCCCTGCGCGAAACCGGGGCAGAGTATGAGATTATCTATGTGGATGACGGCTCGGATGACGTAACCCCGCAGAAGCTGAAAGAGACGCAGGTGACGTTCCCGGCTCTGCGAATCATCACCCACTCCAACAGTTGTGGCCAAAGCCGCGCCGTTGCCACCGGTGTGCGCTATGCGCGTGGGCGGATGATCGTGACTTTGGATGGCGATGGCCAGAACGTGCCGGCGGACATTCCCGCCATGTGGGGCAAGCTTGAAGGCGCTGAAGACCTGATGGTTGCCGGTCGCCGGATGAAGCGGCGTGATGTGTGGATCAAGCGCGTGTCCTCGCGCTGGGCCAACCGCATTCGCGCCCGCCTGCTCAAAGACGATACGCCGGACACAGGCTGTGGTCTCAAACTGTTTCC
>JBCBUN010000237.1:0-3908 GCA_039818145.1 Pseudomonadota bacterium | reverse complement strand
TCTTCACCTTGCCAGCGTATTCGTCGCTGAGCTCTTCAAGGGCTGGGCCGATCTGTTTGCAGGGGCCGCACCATTCAGCCCAGAAGTCCACAAGGACGGGGCCGGACGCGTCAATTACATCGCCTTCAAAACTGTCGTCAGTCACTTTGGTTGTAGACATGCGACGTCTCCTAATACTCATGGGACCGTACACGGGGGTGTGCAGATATCCCGAAATGGAAAGGCAGGTTGCGGCTCACAGCATGAATCGCGTCCCGCCAAATTGCTGTTGATCAGAATGTAGGAATGGCCCCCATAGGGGTCAAGTACAGTCTCGGCGGTGTGATAACGACTAATTCACACTATTTCCGCGTTGATCTAGCGCAATGCCGGGCAATTCCATCAGTCTGGCGCCGTCGGTCCACACCAGGGCACACGCCACAGTCCGGCCCGGATAGGCTGCTTCCACCAGGGACCGGTAGGCCGCCATCTGATCCAGATAGATTGGTGCCACGTCTTCCACGCGCTCCGGCGGTGGCCGGTTGGTCTTGTAATCCGCAATAAGAATGCGGTCATCGGTCACCACCAGCCGGTCGATCTGACCCGACAGGGGCACCTGCTTGCCGTTCCAAATGACCCGGCCTGCCAGCGAAACCTCAGCCCGGCTGTCCGGCCCGAACAGATCCGCAAATTGCGGGTCATCCAGAATGGCCAGCACTTCGGCGGCAATATCGCGCTGCGTCGCCTCGTCAAACTGCCCGGCTGCGGCACGCGCCAAATAGCCCAGCGCCAGTGCCTCGCGATTCTCCAGGGGTTGTTCCGGCAGGTGCTGCAGCAAGGTGTGCACCAGCCGACCCCGCGCAAACCGGTGCGCCGGATTGACGCCATCGGCCGCCAGGGGCGAAAGCGCCGGTGGATCGCTGAACGCACCCGCTTCACCAGACGGATCTTCCGCGTCAGGCATCATGGACGGTGCCAGCGGACCAAGAGGGACCTGCTCCACAGGCGCTGGCTGCGTGGCCCAGGCGGGAAGCGTGATCTCATCAGCCACAGTATCGCTCTGCTTGTCCGGCACGGCCTCCACAAGCTGGTCGCTCTCAAGCCGCCAGACAGTACCGGGGCCATCGGCGAACTCTTCTTCCAGTTCTTCGGCGTTCTCTTTCAGCGCATCCGCCGCGCGCACATACCAGCTTGTGTCACTCATGCCCCGCGAGCCATGGGCGGCGGCGATGTAGAGCCGATCCATGGCGCGGGTCATGGCCACATACAGCAGGCGGCGATATTCCTCGTCTTCACGCGCCTCGCGCGCGGCGCGTGCTGCGAGCGACAACGCGTCCGCATCGGTCTTGCGCGGGCTGTAGGTCACCAGCCCGTCGTCGCGGGTGTCTTTGTGGGCAATGAGCGCCGCACGTCCCGGCGTGCCGCCTGCCTGCACCGTATCCGGCAGGATCACGACGTTTGCTTCCAGACCCTTGGCCCCGTGCACGGTCATGATGCGCACCTGATTGCCACCCTGATCCAGGTCGCGCTTGATTTCCGTGTCGCCCGCATCCATCCACGCAACAAAGCCCTGCAGGGAGGGCGTATTGGAGGCCTCGTAGCTGAGCGTCTGGTTGAGAAACTCGTCGATCGGGTCATGCACGTCCATGCCCAGCCGCGCCACCAGTCTGTCCCGCCCGCCATCAGCCCCCAGCACACGGGCAAAAAACTCATGCGGCCGCAGGATGCCGGTGCGCGCACGTATCTCCGTCAGGTAATCCAGCGCCTCCGGAGCGCCATCCACCATGTCGGCCCGCTCTTCCAGCGCCTTCCACAGGCTGATGGTCTTTTCCTTTGAGGCGCGTGCATGGGCGAGGTCAAACAGGCCCTCCTCGCTGATGGTGCACAACGGACTGCGCAACACCGTGGCCAGCGTCAGGTCATCGTCGGGCAGCAGCGCAAAGCGTGCCAGTGCCATCAGATCCATGACGGCGATATGGTCCCCCAGCACCAGCCGGTCGACCCCGGCCACGGGGATGTTGGACGTCTTGAGCTGGCGGATCAGCTCATCCACAAACGGCCCGCGCCGACGCACGAGAATGAGCACATCACCTGGCTCCATCACCCGGTCACGCTGCGGCAGGATTTCAGTGCCGATCCAGTCCTTCAGCTTGCCGACAATACGGGTTGCAAGCTTGGCTTCCTTGCTGCGCCCGCTGACCGCATCCAGCGGGGCGTCCCACAATTCCTGTTCGTCGATGTCATCCGGCGTGACCGGTGACCAGAGTTCCACAAGCCCCGCCCGCCCGGTCCACACACTTTCATGATGGATTGCCTCGTCACCGGCAACGACACCCGCACGCATCGACTCAGGCGCAAATGTCTTGTCGACACTGGACAATATCTGACCCGCCGTCCGCCAGGAGACAGTGAGGTCAATGTCATGCCACGTCTGGGTTGCGGCCCCGGCCATGGACCGGAACGCAGCCCGGCGGGCGGAAAACTCCTGCGGGTCAGCCCCCTGAAATGAGAAGATCGACTGCTTCTCATCGCCTACGGCAAACAGCGTGCGCACGGCGCCGGGGCCGCGCCCGTCCTGGTCCGGCGCAAAGTCCCGCGCGCCGTCGCCGGCAAAAAACTCGGTCACCAGTGCGGCGATGACCTTCCATTGCTCCGGACTCGTATCCTGTGCCTCATCCACCAAAATATGATCGAGACCCATGTCCAGCTTGTAGAGCACCCATTGGGTGCCTTCGCGGCTGTGCAGCAGGGAAACAGTGCGGGTGATCAGGTCGTCATAGTCCAGCAGGCCGCGGCGCATCTTCTCGGTTTCATAGGCCTCCAGCACCGCACAGCCGACCCGCAGGATGGCACCGGTCAGAACAGCGGTCCGGGCCGCACGCAATTGCGCCATCAAAGCCACCAGTGCGGCTTGCTGATCATCCATCCACTGCAGGATGTCCGGATGCGACGCCGCCAGACCCTTTGTCATCAGGCTGGCTCGCGGCTCACCTGCCTGTGTCAGAAAGATGCCGGGATAGTGTTCTTCAAAACTTTCCGGTGTCATGTCTGCCAGCAGGGCGGCAAGGGCGGTTGCTTTGGTCGCATCCGTCTTTTTGCCCGACGCAAGTGCAGATTGCGCGGCCCGCAGCTGAGCTGGGTCCAGCTCCGCAAGGGCTGCCGCCATTAAGTCATGCGCAGATGCCCCCGGCGGTACGCCCAGAGCATCAGCCACTGCGCGTTCAGCGGCGTCCAGGCCTTGCGCCTGTTCCACATAACGCCGAATGCGGTGGCGCATGCCCGTGACTTCGCCCAGCAGCATTTCAAATGCCATCTCGTCTGCTTCGCCAACGAGCTTGACCACCGCATGGGCAAGAGGTGTCTCCGGCTCATCAATGCTGGCCTGAAGAACGTCATCGCGGGCCTGTGCCAGAAGCTCCGCAGACTGACGGTCGTCGGCAAGAGAAAAATGCGGACTGACGCCGGCCTCAAGTGGGAAGCGTCCTAGCAGGCTTTCGCAGAAGGCATGGATGGTCTGGATCTTGAGGCCGCCGGGCGTTTCAAGAGCGCTGGCGAACAGCCGCCGAGCCTTGGCGATCTCGTCTGGCTCCAGGTGTCGCCCTTCAAGCTGGAACAGGGCTTCTTCTAGCGCGTCCTCAGCCATGGTCGACCATTGGCCCAGTCGGTCATATAGCTTGGTCTGCATCTGCGCGGCGGCAGCGCGCGTGAAGGTGAGGCACAGAATATGCTCGGGCTTTGTGCCGCTCAACAACAGGCGCGCCACGCGGCTTGTAAGCGTGTGGGTTTTGCCGGTGCCCGCATTGGCAGATACCCAGACGCTGGCCCTGGGATCAGCGGCATCAAGCTGCTTGTCCGTTGAGAGGCTTTGGAGCTCTGCATTGGCGCCGGAGGGTTCAAACTCAACCTCGACACCGTCGATCTTTAGTCGG
>JBCBUN010000236.1:0-3923 GCA_039818145.1 Pseudomonadota bacterium | reverse complement strand
TCAGACCAGCCTGTCATCCTTCTGACAAGACCAAGCCGCCACGCGGTTGGCAGATAGTCCAGCGCTTTGAGGACATAGGTAAAGCGACGCGGGAACGTCAGTTCAAACCGTGCCGATGCCAGTCCATCAACGATCCGATCTGCGGCGTCCTTTGACGCCATCAGCGCCGGCATCGGGAACGGATTGTTCTTTGTTGCTGGGGTATCGATGAATCCCGGATTGACGACCTGAACCAGCAGGCCGATGGGATCAAGCTCGATGCGCAACGTCTCTGCCAGGTTGATGAGGGCCGCCTTGCTGGCTCCGTACGCGGAGCTTGTCGGAAGACCGCCATATCCTGTGACCGACGCGACCAGCGCGATCTGGCCCTTGCCCCTCGTCTTCATGGACGCGATGGCCGGCTCAAGGCAGTTGGCCACCCCGACAAGATTGACGTCAAAGGTGGATTGAAACGCGTCCGCCTTGAAATTGCGTGCATCAATCGGCTTGAAGACACCGGCGTTCAAGACGCACAGCGCCAGCTCTCCGAATTGATGCTCCACGCGCTGCACGATGCTTTCCATCGCAGCTTTGTCAGACACGTCCCCAGCGAAGGGGCGGATTTGTCCAGGAAGGTCATTGCTCAATTCGGCCAGCTCAGCGAGTTCACCGACCCGTCGGGCTGTCGCTATCACCTGCCAGCCATCTGCTGCCAGTCTCAGGGCCACATCTCTGCCGATGCCCGAACTGGCACCCGTGACCCACGCCACGCCATCTTCTTTTGTTACAGGGTCAGCCATGGGACCTCACTTTCGTGGGCGGTGTTTCAGCTTACGACCATGCAATGGATCTGGTTGGACCCGATGCCTAAAGTACTGACTGGAAAATCCGGCCGATGCGACCTGTCAGCTTCATCGGTGCCTCAGTGACAGCAAAGCATATGCAGGTCTCGCCGCGTTCAGCGATCGGTTTGTGATCCACGGCGTCATCAGCGAGTTCCAGATCGCCGGGACCAAAACGGCCCGCGTCGTCTGAATAGGCGCCCTGAACCACCAATGTGGCTTCCATGCCCTCGTGGGTATGCTGGGGAACGGCCTTACCCGGTTCGATACGAAGCAGACGGGCGACAATGCCGTCGTCCTCAAATTCCTTGAGGCGATACTCATATGCGCCGATACCCCGCCACTTCCACGGTATGTCCGACAAGGGGCGACCGACAGCCTGGGCAAGGGATGCAGGCAATGGACCCGGCGCGAGAGGTGTTGACGTGTTTGGCGCTTCGCTGGTGAGCGTGTCGCCATCCTCAAGCTGCGCCAGCAGCGCACTCGCCGACTGTGCACGCATGCTCACGGGCTCCGCCCGTTCCAGGGACCAGCCACCCACCTGTTCGATCCGATCAGCCGTATGACGCTGCTGCGGATTGAGCTCCAGATAGGTTTCCGCGAGAAGAGCAGCCGCTCTAGGCAACTGGCCCAACGCATATTGCGAGATCAGCCATTCCACGCTTGGTGCGGATCGGGGGGTGTGAGGCAGGTGCGGCATACTAGGTTTTACGACTCGTACTTGGTGTTCAAATGCGCAGTGAAGGTGCGCGAAACCAACCAAATCCCGCGGTTTTCCGCGGAGTTTGTTTTGGGGTCTGTGAATTTCTCTTTAGATACGGCCACATAAGCCGTTTGGATCACTTGAGGCCACAAATGATCCTCGGATGTCGCATGGTACGTGCCCGACCGCGTGGAACGCGCAATCCTGCGTGATCTTTGTGTTTCAATGGGGTGATGCGGTTGCGCTGGGACGGGCCTCTCCCTATTTTCCAGTTTCCCCACGCTTCCAACCACATGAAAATTATGTGGATCGCAAAAATCTACAGTTTCCAATGAGGAATAACGTTCATGACATCTGCAACTCCCGGGATCAGGAACGGCATTGTCGATGCCATCGGCAACACTCCTCTCATTCGCCTCAAAAAAGCGTCCGAGGAAACCGGGTGCGAAATTCTGGGCAAGGCCGAGTTCATGAACCCGGGCCAGTCCGTCAAGGATCGGGCTGCCCTTTTCATTATCCAGGACGCCATCAAGTCCGGCCGCCTGCAGCCCGGTGGCACGATCGTTGAGGGCACGGCCGGCAACACCGGTATCGGCCTTGCGCTGGTCGGCAATGCACTTGGGTTCAAGACAGTGATCGTGATCCCTGAAACCCAGACCCAGGAAAAGAAAGACATGTTGCGTCTGGCCGGTGCGGAGTTGATTGAGGTTCCGGCGCTGCCCTACAAAGACCCCAACAACTACGTGAAATACTCCGGCCGTCTTGCAGACGAACTGGCGGCCAAGGAGCCCAAGGGCGCAATCTGGGCAAACCAGTTCGACAATGTGGCCAACCGCCAGGGCCATATTGAAACGACGGCGCCCGAAATCTGGGAACAGACGGGCGGCAAGGTCGACGGGTTCATCTGCGCTGTCGGCACTGGCGGCACACTGGCTGGCGTGGCCATGGGCCTGCGCGAAAAGAAGAAGGACATCACCATCGGCATCGCCGACCCCATGGGGGCCGCGCTCTACAACTACTATGCAAATGGCGAACTCAAAGCCGAGGGCACGTCTATTACGGAAGGCATCGGTCAGGGCCGCATCACGGCCAACCTTGAAGGCCTTGAAGTAGATGAAGCTTTCCAGATCTCCGATGAAGAAGCCCTACCGGTCGCCTTTGATCTTCTGGAACATGAAGGCCTGTGCATGGGATCATCAAGCGGTGTGAACGTGGCCGGTGCTATGCGCCTGGCCAAGAAAATGGGCCCCGGCCATACGATTGTGACGATCCTGTGTGACTTCGGCACCCGCTACCAGTCCAAGATGTTCAACCCGGCCTTCCTCAAGGAAAAGGGACTTCCGGTTCCAGGTTGGCTGGACAAGTAAGTGGCTGCCGCGCCCGGTATGGATGATCCCCGCACGTTGGTTTCAGTGAAGTGGGTGCGCGACCATATCTCTGATCCCAATCTTGTGTTGCTGGATGCCTCCTGGCATATGCCGGCGGCTGAGCGCGACCCGCAAGCAGAATATGCCAACGGACATATTCCCGGCGCGCGCTTCTTCGACATCGATGCGATCAGCGATACCTCCTCCCCGCTGCCCCATATGCTTCCTGCGGCCGAGACCTTCGCTTCATCGGTGAGCAGCCTGGGTATTTCGAACACAGACCAGATTGTTGTCTATGACACGGTCGGCCTTTTCAGTGCCGCCAGGGCCTGGTGGATGTTCCGGGCCATGGGGCACGACAAGGTCGCGGTGATGGATGGCGGTCTTCCTGCATGGTTGGCGGCAGGCGGTACGACTACCGATGCCGAAGAACAGTTTGAGTGCTCCGCCTATGAGGCCCGGCTCAGCTCCCGCGCGGTGACCTCGCTTTCTGCGATGCAGGCAGCGAGTGAAGGTGCCAGCCATGTCATTCTGGATGCTCGTCCGGCCGGACGTTTTGATGGCTCGCAACCGGAGCCACGTCCGGGGCTGCCCTCGGGTCATATGCCAAAAGCGACAAGTCTTCCCTTTTCCAATGTCGTTACGGCGGAAGGTTTCTTGATGTCGCCACCCGACCTTGAAAACCTGTTCGCCGGTTTGGGGGTGGGTCCTGACAAGGACATCATCACGACATGTGGGTCCGGCGTGACGGCAGCCATCCTCACTTTGGCACTTGCACGCATAGGCGTTGAAGACACTTCGCTTTATGATGGGTCCTGGACCCAATGGGGCAGCGCCGACGGTTGCCCGATTGAGACTGGTTAGGACGTATTCATACGCATCGCTGGATGCAGGCTCAGGCGGGCATGGGCACCAAACACAAGACCACCGTTACCTTTCTCAGCATGGATGAAGACCCGGACAACCGGGTTCCCATGCCGGCACGCCGTCTTGCCCTGATGCGTAGTGTCGAGCCTCCCGTTCACTACTATC
>JBCBUN010000235.1:0-3933 GCA_039818145.1 Pseudomonadota bacterium | reverse complement strand
GTGAACCAGACGGCTGCGGAGTAGTCACTACGACGCCAGTCGCTGCTTGAAGAAGTCCAGAATGTTGTCACGCGCCATGGCCGTGGGTTCACCTTCCTCATCAATGAGGTGGGTGGTCACCACGCTGTGGGGCGTTGTCACAAACTTCTTAGCGAACTCCGGCAGATCAGTGTTGGCCGCACTGTCCGGCAACACATGACCTTCAAAGCGATCGCCCAGGGCTTCTGCGTAGCGCGCAAACCGTTCCGCCTGACAGAAACTGTCCCCCTCGAAGCGATAGGCCAGCACTGTCAGGTCGTCACGCTCCATACGCTCACGCACGGCGGCAAGCTCCTCCGGCGGGCTTTCGACAGCGGCGGCATCATCCAAAGGCAGGGACGGCTGAGACAGCACCGGTGCCAGAACCGAGTCCTCAAGCATCATCGACAGGGCAAAATTGCCGGTGAAGCACATGCCGATGGCGCCAACCCCGGGGCCTCCGCATTCGTCATGCGCCAGCTTGGCCAAGGCCCGCAGCCAGATCGTGACCGGGCTGGCCTTGCCGTCCGGATTGCCCTTGGCAAAGGCCCGGAACTCAGCGCTGACGCAGGCATGCTGGAAACTCTCTGCACCCTCTTTTTCGGTGGGAACCGCGCCATCGCGACCAAAAAGCGATGGCATATAGACTGTAAAACCCGCATCGCGCACCCAGCGGGCAAATCGCGACACATGGGGGCTGATATTGGGCATCTCCGTCATCACGATGACTGCCGGGCCCGAACCCATCACATGGACCATCTTGGTGATGCCCGGCGTGGCCCCATCCAGTGTGATCTCGCGATGGTCGAAATCATCCAGCGGATCGTCTTCGAACAAGCTTTGCGTGGCCATGGGCCCCTCCTGAGTTTATATATTGAACCCAGCTTAGTGGATCATGGTCCAGCCGGGCAACAAAAAAAGGGCAGCAGACATGACGGAACCGGCGCCTTAAGCCCCCTTGCATCCCCTTGTCTGCCCCTCTATAACCCCGCCTCTTAGTGCCGCCTGGCCTGTAGGGCATGCCATGGCGGCTTTGTTGCTGTTCCAGCGCTGGATCATGATCCGGCGCTTTGATTTGAAGGAAGACGCGAAATGCCCAAACTGAAGACAAAGAGCGGCGCCAAGAAGCGTTTCTCTCTTACGGCTAAAGGGAAAGTGCGCGCAGGCCAGGCCGGCAAGCGCCACGGCATGATCAAGCGGTCTCAGACGCAGATTCGTAATCTGCGCGGCACGACCATTCTTGCCCCGCAAGACGCAAAGATCGTCAAAAAGTTCCTGCCTTACGGCTGAACGCCCCCTTTTGAAAATTCGTTTGAGGAGAACCTGACATGGCACGTGTCAAACGGGGCGTCACAACTCACGCCCGTCATCGCAAAGTCATCAAGAAAGCCAAGGGCTATTACGGCGCCCGGAAGAACACCTTCCGCATTGCTACCCAGGCTGTCGACAAGGCTGGCCAGTACCAGTATCGCGACCGCAAGGTCCGCAAGCGTACGTTCCGTTCGTTGTGGATCCAGCGCATCAATGCAGCCACCCGTGAGCACGGCATGACCTACGGCCGATTTATCAACGGCCTCACGGTTGCCGGGATCGACGTGGACCGCAAAGTGCTGTCTGACATCGCGATCCGCGAACCTGAGGCCTTCAAGGCTCTGGTCGATCAGGCGGCCGCCGCGCTGAAGTAGTCCCCCCATTCGGGTTGATGCCCAAAGAGTGGACTCATCCACACGATAAACATCGCTGTTTGCCCGCGCGGGCTGCTGCCGGTTCCCACCAGAACCGAAGAGCTGCCACGCGCGTGGCAACAGCGATTTTTTAATGCAAAAAGGCCCGTATCCAAACGGCCGGAATTGAGACCAGATGAGCGACCTTCAGACCGAAGCGAAATCCCTCGAAGACCAGTTCACCTCTGCCATCGCAGACGCTGAAACACTGGATGCCCTGGAACAGGTGCGTGTGGCCGCCCTTGGCAAGAAGGGGCGCGTCTCTGAGTTGATGAAGGGTCTGGGCAAGATGAGCCCGGAAGAGCGCAAGGAAGCTGGCCCGCTCCTCAACGGCCTCAAGACGCGCATCGCCGACGCCATCACAGCCCGTCAGGCCATGCTGCATGAAGCAGCGCTGGAAGTGCAGCTGGAGCAGGAGCGTGTGGACGTCACGCTGCCCGTAGCCGCAGCCCCCGCCGAGCAGGGCCGCATTCACCCGAATTCTCAAGTGATGGACGAGATCGTCGCGATCTTTGCGGATATGGGCTTTGACGTGAAGGAAGGTCCGGACATTGAGACGGACGAATACAACTTCACGGCGCTGAATATTCCACCGGAGCACCCCGCCCGGCAGATGCATGACACGTTCTATTTCCATGAGCAGGAAGACGGCTCACGGCTGCTGCTGCGGACCCATACAAGTCCCGTGCAGGTACGCACCATGCGCAACGAGAAGCCGCCGCATCGCTTCATTGCACCGGGCCGTACGTTCCGCTGCGACAGTGACCAGACCCACACGCCGATGTTCCATCAGGTGGAAGGCATGGTCATTGATGAGACAACCCATATGGGTCATCTGCGCTGGACGCTGGAGGAATTCGCCCGCGCATATTTCGAAGTGGACAGCGTGGAGATGCGTTTCCGCCCGAGCTATTTCCCCTTCACGGAACCCTCCATGGAAGTGGACATCCGCTGTGATCGCTCCGGCAAGGACGTCAAGATCGGTCAGGGTGACGACTGGATGGAAATTCTGGGCTGCGGCATGGTCAATCCGAATGTGCTGTCAGCGTCCGGCCTCGACCCTGAGGTCTATCAGGGCTTTGCGTTCGGCATCGGCATTGACCGCCTCGCCATGCTGAAATATGGCGCGCCTGATCTGCGCGCCTTCTTTGACGGCGATCTGCGCTGGCTCAAGCATTACGGGTTCTCGGCTCTGGATGTGCCGTCTTTGTACGGAGGGCTGAGCCGATGAAATTCTCCCTCTCCTGGCTCAAGGATCATCTTGAGACAACAGCCACGCTCGACGAACTGTCTGACGCCCTCACCATGTTGGGTCTGGAAGTGGAAGAGATCCATGATCCGGCCAAGGCGCTTGGTGCGTTCACCGTTGCGAAGATCATCAGCGCTGAGCAGCACCCCAACGCGGACAAGCTGAAGCTCTGCAAGGTCGCCACAGCCAAGGGCGAGATGCAAGTTGTGTGTGGTGCGCCCAATGCGCGTGAAGGGCTGACCGGTATCTTTGCTCCGGAAGGCGCTTACGTGCCCGGCATCGACATGACGTTAAAGCCGACGGAAATTCGCGGTGTGCAGTCCAACGGCATGATGTGCTCGGAGCGCGAGCTTGAACTGTCGGACGAGCACAACGGCATCATCGATCTTGAAGGTGATTTCGAGGTCGGCATGGCTGCAGCTGACGCTCTCGGTGTCAATGATCCGGTCATCGAGATTGCCATTACGCCTAACCGACCCGACTGCACCGGTGTGCGCGGCATTGCGCGCGACCTGGCAGCCATGGGCGTGGGTACGCTTAAGGCTGAAGCCATCGAGGCTGTCCCCGGCACGTTTGAGAGTGACACAAAAGTTGCCCTGAAGTTTGACTGCAATCCTGCCTGTCATTTGTTCCTTGGACGGATGATCAAGGGCGTGAAGAACGGCCCATCACCGGACTGGTTGCAGAAGAAGCTGCGGGCCATTGGCCTGCGGCCGATCAACGCGCTGGTGGACATTACTAATTACATGTCCTTCGACCGCGCGCGCCCGCTGCATGTGTTTGACGCGGACAAGCTTTCCGGCACTGTCCATGCGCGCATGGGCCGGACGGGCGAAGAATTTCTGGCGCTCGACGGCAAAGAGTACAAAGCTGATGACAGCATGTGCGTGATCGCTGACGATAACGGCATGCTCGGGCTTGGTGGTGTCATGGGCGGTGAAG
>JBCBUN010000234.1:0-3939 GCA_039818145.1 Pseudomonadota bacterium | reverse complement strand
CCAAACCAGCTCTTGAAGCGTGCGTCGCCAAGGCCCGTGCGCAGTTTCTCCTGCACGCTTCAAGAGCTGGTTTGGCCAGGTGGCTCTGATCGGTGTCGGCGATGGCGCGGTCAGCTACTCGGTGCCCACATCTTTTGCCCGCGACTATATCCAGCGTGAGTTTGGCGATCAGCTTCTGGGCCTGTGGCGCGCGGAAGATTCCACCGTTCGCAAAGTGACTTTGATTGCCGAAGGGTCCGCGACAGCAGCAGAAGCCGCGCGCGCGATTGCTGCGGACAGTATGGCGTCCCGCGCGCCAGCTACCGCCCCGGCGTCTTCCAAGCCTGCACCTGCCGCTCCACCGCGTGCCGCGACAAGCAATCCGTTTCAGACAAACGCCGCTGCCGGTACCTCCGGCGAAGAAGCGCCACTTGGCGCACCGCTTCTGCCGCATCTAACGTTCGACAATTTTATTGTCGGCAAGTCCAATCAGCTGGCCTATGCCGCTGCGCGCCGGGTGGCAGAAGCGGAAGGCACCGTGCCTTTCAATCCGCTGTACCTGTATGGCCCTGTCGGCCTTGGCAAAACTCATCTGATGCACGCTATCGGCGCTGAAATCCGTCGCCGCGACCCAAGCAAGCGTGTTGTCTATCTGTCTGCAGAACGCTTCATGTATCACTTCGTCAATGCGCTTCGGCACAAGGACACCGTGGCGTTCAAGCACGCCTATCGCTCCGTGGATGTGCTGATGGTGGACGACGTGCAGTTCATCGGTGGCAAGGATTCCACGCAGGAAGAGTTCTTCCATACGTTCAATGCGCTGGTGGATCACAACCGTCAGATCATCATCTCGGCTGACCGGTCACCGTCCGACCTTGAAGGGATCGAGGAGCGTATCCGCTCACGCCTCGGCCATGGTCTTGCCTGCGATATCCTGCCGACAGATTACGAGCTTCGCCTCGGCATCCTGCAGGCGAAGGCCGAAGCCATGCTGCCCAACCATCCAGGTGTGCAGCTCAGCGATGACGTGATCGACTTCCTCGCAAGCTCCATCTCGTCGTCCATTCGTGAACTTGAAGGCGCTCTGACCACACTCATTGCGCATGCGGAATTGATTGGTCGCACGCTGACCATCGAGCATGCTCAGGACATTCTGCGGCATCTGGTGCGCGCAAACGAGAAGCGCATCACCATCGATGACATCCAGCGCAAGGTGGCAGATCACTACAATCTGCGTCTGGTCGACATGTCGTCGCCGCGCCGGTCGCGCTCCGTCGCGCGCCCGCGTCAGGTGGCCATGTATCTGTGCAAGCACCTGACAACGCGCTCGCTTCCGGAGATCGGTCGCAAGTTCGGCGGTCGCGATCACACCACGGTTCTGCACGGCGTCAACAAGATTGAGCAGCTGCGCGCCGAGGACAAAACGCTGGACGAGGACATCAACCTCATCCGCCGGAAAATTGAAGAGTAAGAGCTGACCGCGCTGGTTGGCGCAGACGAAAAAGGCCGGGATGACACATGTCGTCCCGGCCTTTTTTTATTCTGGCTTCGGGGTCTAAAGCCGATGTTCAATCCGCATATGCGGCGTCCCGTCCGACAATTTGGTGGGGGCCACCAAATCCTCATCGAGTGTGCATGACACCCGCTGACGAAATGACGAGAAGCTGTCGAACGTCACGACGTCCACAGGCTCGTCAAAATGCAGGGTCAGGCGCGTATGCCCGGCACCCATGGACCGGATGCCAACCACCTGGCCAACGAACTTGTTGCCAAGATAAGTGCCTGCAACCTCGTCACCGACCTGCAAGGGTCGCTGGGACAGGCTGCGCGCGCGCTCCTGCTCACACCGTTTGGAAACAGCACACAGCGTGTTCCAGTCGGCATATCCGTATTGGCGTGCCACGAGCTCCAGCGCGCGGGCATGGGTGATCGGGGTCTGGGGTGTATCCAGCTGAATGCGCAGGCGTTTTGCCTGGGCCTTCAGGTCTTCAATGGTTGGTACGTCTGTTTTCGTGACCATTTTGAGCCTCATATCAGGTGAAATGCTGCTGTTGGTCTGATGGAGCCCGCATTGCCACCAGGCAGCAGATGCTGACATGGCTGGCGTCGCCATTTCTGGCGGGTCGGCACAGTTTCAGGACTTCACCGGGGCAAAAAGCCAGCGGGCGGCGGGGGCCTGAACCCCTTCGTCTATCGAGTGCGATAGGTAGGCTCCCGGACCGGGAATGTCAAAACCCCAAACTCACATGGCTGGTGTGTGGAATTGCACGAAATCTGATCATGAATCCCAGTCCCGCAAGCCGGATTTTGTACATCTGCACCCTGAAACTGCTATAAGTTTAGGGCTGATTCTGGCCCCTTAGGCGAGGGGTTGCTTGGGGAGTCAAGCGGGCTTTGCAGACCAAAGCCGAAATGCCGCCCCAGCGCGAAATCAGCCAGCCTCAGATCACCACGACTTGGTTCAGGTGCATGGGGGCTGCGACCCCGCCAGACCTGCCGTTCCCGGCCCGCAAATACGGAAAAACCCAGTCCCATGAAGATCACGATTGAACGCGGCGCTCTCCTTAAGGCCCTCAATCACGTGCAAAGCGTGGTGGAACGGCGCAATACGATCCCCATTCTGGCCAATGTGCTGCTCTCAGCAGATGACGGACAGCTAAGCCTCACCGCCACGGATCTGGATATTGAGATCGTTGAAGGCGTGCCCGCCGATGTGGCGTCCGGCGGTGGCACGACGGCACCCGCCCACACCATGTACGATATCGTACGCAAGCTGCCTGACGGGGCGCAGGTCGAAGTCAATCATGACGCGGACACCGGCAAGGTAACGGTCGTTGCAGGCCGCTCCCGCTTTGCCCTGCAGAGCCTGCCGCGCGAGGATTTTCCCGCCGCTGCCGCAGGCGACATGCCCTACAGCTTTGAGATTTCCACCAAGGACCTGTTTCGCCTGATTGAAAAAACCCGGTTCGCCATATCGACGGAAGAAACCCGGTATTATCTCAACGGCATCTACTTGCACACGGTCGATGGCAAGCTGCGCGCCGTCGCTACCGATGGCCACCGTCTGGCGCGGGTCGACATGCCCATGCCCAGTGGTGCCGATGGCATGCCGGGCATCATCGTCCCACGCAAGACCGTAACGGAACTGCTCAAGCTCCTGGAGACTGGCGAGGACACGGTGAAGATCGCCGTCTCCGAAACCAAGATCCGCTTTGATCTTGGCGGTGTGACGCTGACGTCCAAACTCATTGATGGCACCTTCCCTGACTATGGTCGGGTCATCCCGTCTGAGAATGACAAGTCCATGGAAGTGGACGGCAAGCTCTTTGCGTCCGCCGTGGATCGCGTGTCCACCATCTCCACTGAGCGCAGTCGCGCCGTGAAGCTGGACCTCGATGACGGCAAGGTCACCCTGGCCGTCAACAATCCAGACTCAGGGTCGGCGACCGAAGAACTGGGCGTTGACTACAAGGGTGACGCGCTGGAGATCGGCTTCAATGCCCGCTACCTGCTCGACATCACCCAGCAGCTGGATGGGCCAACCGCCCATTTCGAACTGTCCGATGCGGGCTCGCCCACTGTTGTCCGCGACACGGATGACCCTGAGGCACTCTATGTGCTCATGCCAATGCGAGTTTAGGGGCGTGTTTAGGGCGCGCATCTGACCCGGCATTCCATCAATCGCGAAAGGTACTGATTGACCCTTGTTGAAACCAACCCACCCGTGACTACGCCGACGCCTGAATCCCAGGAGTCTGTCGCGTCTGCACGGCTGGCGGTGCTTCGACTTGTGGTCACAGGCTTCCGCAACCACGCCCGTACAGCGCTCGCCCTTGATGCGCGCTGTGTGGTTCTGGTGGGCGAAAATGGTGCCGGCAAGACCAACATCCTCGAAGCTGTGTCGTTTCTGACGCCGGGACGCGGGTTGCGCGGTGTCCGCCTGTCTGACGTTTCAACCCG
>JBCBUN010000233.1:0-3951 GCA_039818145.1 Pseudomonadota bacterium | reverse complement strand
CCAACAAGGACTTCTTCAACCCAAGCAACGCGTTTGATGCCGAGGGCCTGACAAAGCTTACTCAGGAGATTGAAGAGCGCCGCAAGAAGCGGAATGACATCGAGAAAGAGACGGAAATTCAGATTCAGCGCAAGAACCTGGAGGCTGAACAACAGCAACTGGAGATCACGCGCGACGAGGAATATGCCCGACTGGAACAGGAACGCGAGGTTGCTATCCGCAAGGCGGAGCAAGCTGCCCTCATTGCAGGAGAAGAAGCAAATCGCACCCGAGAGGCGGAACAGGCAAAAATTACGTCTGACCGCGAAGTTCGCCAGTCTGCCATCGACTCCGAGCGGGCGGTTCGTGAACGGGAAATTGAAAAGGAACGCGCTGTTGAGGCCGCGGACGTTGAAAAGTCAAAACTGATTCAGCTTGCGCAACAAGAACGTGACATTGCCGTCGCGGAGAAGTCACGCTCCAAGTCGGAGGCTGACGCTGCGGCAGACGCAGCCAGGGCCATTGCGGCGCGCGCTGCTGAAGAAGTGGTGACCGCCCGCGAGACGGAAGCTGCTGAACGTGAGAAGCAGATTGAGTTGATCGAGGCGCGCAAGGCGGCCGAGCAACAAGCGATCTCCGTCACTGTTGCTGCTGAGGCGGAAAAGCAGGCCTCCGTTGACCACGCTGATGCGGTGCGCATCCATGCTGAAGGTGAGGCCAACAAAGAGCGGATTACGGCGGAAGGTATTGCTGCTGCTGAAAAGCTGAAAGCAGATGCCAAGGCGGCCGTTTACAAAGTTGATGCGGAAGGGCAAAGCGCCGTCAACGAAGCAGCGAACCTGTTGTCTGTCGAGCAGATTGCCATGCAGATCAAACTGGAGCTGATCAAACGAATGCCTGAAATCATCGAGCAGTCCGTACGGCCCATGGAAGCCATCGACAGCATCAAGATTCTGCAGGTGGACGGGCTCAACAATGGTGGGAACGCCGGCGGCAATGGACAAGAAGCATCTGCAACGAATGGCGGGAGCATTGCTGACAGTGCCGTCGACGCGGCTCTTCGCTATCGCGCACAGGCCCCCATTCTGGACCAGTTGCTCGGCGAGCTTGGTATAGATGGAACAACGATCAATGGCCTGACCTTGGGAGCCAAGGGCACGCCTGCGCCTGACCGTCAGGACTAGCATTTCTGAGCAGACTGAATGCCGCGTGTCTCACATAGATGAGACACGCGGCTTCGTCTTATGCATTCAGGTATTGGGCAAAGTCGGCCACCAAGTCATCAGCCTTGCCGGTTCCGAAAATGATCTTGTCCGGGCGTGCCAGCAGCGCGTCTGCGCCAGCGAGTTGCTCGGCAAGCAAGCCGTCCGGGTCACGCAGAGCTCCGTCACCTTCAAGCCAGGCTATGTGCAGGGCGGGCACTTTGGCTGCTCCCGCTTTGTCCAGACCGGCATCCTTGGACCGTAAAATCAGGATCGGCTGATAGACCGCTGCTGCGTCTAGGCCTGCGTCCTTTGCGAGTGGGAGACCCGCATTGGCGGTTTCGGCACCGCCGGGGTCTACCGGTGGCAAGCCGGGCATGCCCGAGACGCGATCTTCGCGTGTACCAACGCACATTTCCTTGTCTCGTGCCGCTGCCTGCTCGACGTCGTGGGTGCAGACGACCTGCCCCATTCCGATGGCTGTTTCGGTGATGAACCGGATTTGCGGCTCACGTTCTGGCTGGATGCTGTCCAGCAGCGTCTCAGAGGCATCACCGGCCAGGACTGCGTCCAGCTTCCAGGCGAGGTTGGCAGCATCCCTGACGCCGGAACACAGGCCCTGCCCCATAAAGGGTGGCATCTGGTGCGCGGCGTCCCCGGCAATCAACACCCGGCCGTCGCGCCACCGTTCGGCAAATACACCGTGGAATGTGTAGACGGCGCTGCGCTCCACCTCGATATCGGCCATGGTGACACCATCAGGAAGCTGAGGCGCAATAAGGCTCTCCAGTTTCTGCGGTGCGGTCATGTCCTGATCGACTTCATCGTTGAGCAGCATGAATTCCCACCGATGCCGCCCATGGCCGATGGGAATGGAGGTGATCGGGCGCTGGGGATCGCAAATCTGGCGACTGGCCTTGTGCAGTACGTCCATGCCCTCCTTCAGGAGGACATCCACCACGACCCAGGGCTCATTGAAGTCCAGATCATCCATTCCGATGCCGGCCTGACGGCGCACGGGCGAGCGGCCACCGTCGCAGCCGACGAGGTACTTCGTCTCAACGGGATTTTGCGGATCATCGGAAAATGTGACGCGGACGCCATCTGACCCAGTGTCGTCGTAGGACACAAACTCAACCCCAAGACGAACTTCGACGTTCGGGTGACGGGCCACATCGGCACGGATGGCTTTTTCCAATGTCGGCTGATGAAAAATGCTGCTCCAGGGGTAGCCCGTTGGGGCCAGTTCCAGCGGCGGCACAAACCCCATCAACAGGTCACCGTCGGCTGTTTCAAAGTCGTAGCTGGCGGTCGGGCGACTGATGGCCATGACCGCCTCATCCGCATTGACCAGGCTGATTAGACGGAAGACCTCATGGTCCATGTGCACTGCGCGCGGCAGTGGGTAGATGCTCGTATCGCGCTCGACGACCAGAACCTTACGGCCCTTCGCGCCAAGCAGTGCTGCGAGCATGGCCCCAACCGGGCCGTACCCGACGATTGTGACGTCGTACATGGTGGCCCCTTACCCGATGATGGTTTTTGTATCTTCGGCCACCAGGGTGTTGGTGATCGATCCGAGTTTCTCGATTTCAATGGTGACCTTGTCGCCGACCTTCATGAACTGGGGTGGCTTCATGGCGATGCCCACGCCGCCGGGTGTGCCGGTGAAGATGATGTCGCCGGGTTCCAGGGTCATGACCTGTGTCAGCTGCGCTATCTGGTCGAAGCAGTCATAGATCAGGTGCTTGGTGTTAGAGCTTTGCATCTCTTCACCATTGACCAGGCATTTGATGTCGAGGTCGTGAGGATCGCCCACTTCATCAGACGTTGTGAGCCATGGACCGATGGGGCCATGGGTGTCAAAGCTCTTGCCAATGGTGAATTGCGGCGAGTGGAACTGCCAGTCACGCACTGAAATGTCATTGCCACAGCAATATCCAGCGACGATCTCATGGGCGCGGTCACGCGGGACGTTGCGGGCGCGCTTGCCGACGACCAGAACGAGTTCAGCTTCCCAGTCGACCATGTCCGAGACAGCGGGTTTAAGGACGTCAGCGCCCTCGCCGACGCAGCCTGTGGGTGACTTGGTAAACCAGATCTGGTTTTCAGGTGTGTCGAGACCCGACTCTTTCACGTGGTCCCCGTAGTTGAGACCAATGGCCATGACCTTGCCGGGCTTCATAATAGGAGCCTCTAGGGTGACGTCACTGAGCGCGATTGCCTCTGCATCGCCGGCCTTTTGAGCGGCAGCCATTGCTGGGTCACCGGCGGCCAGGAAGCTGATCATGTCGGTTGGCAGGGACGGGTCGGCCTTAGACAGATCAATGATCTTGTCGTCTACGACCTTGCCGATACGGGTGGTTCCACCATGGGTGAATGTTGCGAGCTTCATGCTGCGTTTCCTTGAATTGAAATTGAAACAGGGGTGTCAGGTGCCAAGCGTCGGCGGCGGCGGCGGGCCCCACTGAACACCAAGCAATGTGTCAATTCCCTGCGTGTTGGGAGGTGTGTCGCTGGTGAAAAGGTCACCGTCGGTCCAGTGCTCAACAGTGTGGCCCCATGGATCGCGCCAGTAGTCGAAAATCTGACTGCCGAGGAAATGACGCCCGACACCCCACTCATGGGTGTAACCCTTGGCTTCCAGATGGCTGTTGCCAGCCATCAGATCGTCCACATTGGCCACTTCGAAGGCAGCATGGTTGAACCCGGCAGCGCCGGTGCCGAGCAAGAAAAGCGTATGATGATCGACGGGCTTGTCGCCCTGATC
>JBCBUN010000232.1:0-3964 GCA_039818145.1 Pseudomonadota bacterium | reverse complement strand
CGAACCTCGCGTGGAGTTGAACGTGATTCCAGAAATAATCCGTTGGCATGGCCGTAAAAAGGCAGTCGGTGCCCAATTCAGGCGTTCAGCAGCCATTCTGACCAAGGTCGTCATGGCCGGCGGGATACTGGCAGCCTGTTCATCTGGTGGGGAAGAAGTTGGCCTGGCAACGGCGGAGTTCAAAGGGAGTGCCCAGAACAACACCGGGTTGCAGCTTATTGACGGTCCCGACACTTCCGTTTTTGTCGGTGCAATTGCCTCTGACGAGCCCCGAGCGTCGCTTGCAGCACGCAACGTGCTTGAAAACGGCGGCACTGCTGTTGATGCCATAACGGCGCTTTACTTCAACCTCGCAGTGACCATGCCTCATGAAGCGGGTCTTGGCGGCGGTGGAATCTGCCTTGTTCATGACCCTGAAGCGCGCGAAGTCACCAGTTACAACTTCCTGGCGCGTCGCTCACGCGCGGGCGGTCCGGTCGCGGTTCCCGGCAATGTTCGCGGCTTTGCATTGATGCACGCAGTTCACGGAACATCGCCTTGGTCGAGCCTCGTCGCCCCGGCGGAAGTATTGGCTGCCAAGGGACATGAAGTCTCTCGCGCACTTGCCAGGGAGATTGGTCCGCTCGCGCCTGCCATTCGTTCGCTTCCCCAATTGGCCGATGTTTATCTTGGTCCCAATGGACGTGGGCTACAGCAAGGCGATCTGCTGGTGCAAAAAGGTCTTGCCGCGGCACTGGGGCGTGCACGCGCCAGTGGTCCAAGCGGCATCTACAGCGGTGAAATAGCAACCGCGTTTGCGCAGGAAGCCACACGTCTTGGCAGTGCCATTACAGTTGAGGAAATGCGCGCTTACCGTCCGTCCACGCAACCTGCGCAGACGTTCAAAATCGGGGATCAGACTCTTTCCATCCCCGCCGCAGATACCGGCGCGGGCACCTACATGGCATCAATCTGGCCGGCCGCACAGAGCATGAAGGGCGCCGAACTGATGCGCGCCGCTCAAGCTGAACTGGCGCGGGCAGGGGCTGAAACGAATCTGCCTGGGTCCTTTGGGTCGACGGGTTTTGTTGTGGCAACCGCTGGTGGCGATGCTGCCGCATGCGCCGTGACGATGAATGGCCCATTCGGAACAGGGCGCATGGTGCCAGGAACAGGTATTATTCCGGCACGGGCGCCTGACGCCCCCGGTTTCGGCCTTGCTGGAGCCTTTCTTGCGCCTGCGCTTGTAACCAATGATTTCAATGGCACCTTCTTCTTTGCCGGTTCCTCAGCGGGTGGTCCTCAGGCTTCGGCGTCTGTTCTGGAAGCGGCAAATGCACTTGTTGCCACATCAACCACACTGGAGGCCGTGCACCGCTCATCAGTAAGCAACGCACAGAGTCTGCTGAATGTGGTTGCATGTCCCGGCGGTGCGCCGCGGGAAGGTGCAAGCTGCGTATTTGGCGCGGATCCAAAGGGGGCAGGACTTGGCGTCCTCGGCTTCCCACCGCTCTAGCTACATAACATGACGCTTTCAAATCGCGGTCAGGTCGACCCGTTCATCGTGATGGATGTCATGCGCGCTGCAAATCAGCGCGAAGCCGATGGCCATGATGTGATCCACATGGAAGTGGGGCAGCCCGGAACGGCCGCACCCCAGCTGGCGCTGAACGCTGCTTCTAAGGCGCTCCACGCTGACAGATTGGGCTACACGGAAGCGCTGGGCTTGCCAGCGTTACGCGCACGCATTGCACACCACTATGCCGAGGCGTACGACACAGCCGTTTCAGCGGATCAGGTGATCGTTACCTCTGGAAGCTCCGGCGGGTTCCAGCTGGCTTTTCTCGCAGCCTTCGATGCCGGTGCCAGAATTGCTCTGGCAATGCCCGCATATCCTGCCTATCGCAACATCATCAAGGCGCTGGATCTGGAGATGGTGCCCGTCCGAACCGGTGCGGGTTCGGGCTACCAGATGACTGCAGAGGCTCTCGAAAATGCCGCATCTACGACACGGCTGGACGGTGTCTTGATCGCAAGCCCCGCAAATCCTACCGGGGCGATGATTGATCCGGGCGAAATTGCAGCCATTGGAAGAGTGGCGCAGCAGCATGGTCTCACGGTCATCAGCGATGAGATCTATCATCGACTGACCTATGGAACCGTGCCTGAAGCAACAGCACTGACCTCCAACTCGGATGCCATCGTCATCAATAGTTTCTCAAAGTATTACTCGATGACCGGGTGGCGCATCGGCTGGATGATCGCACCGCAAATGATGGTGCGCCCGATTGAGAGACTGGCTCAAAACCTGTTCATTTCAGTGCCGACACTTAGCCAGATCGCGGCTGTTGAAGCATTTGAGGCAACACAGGAATTGGAATCCAATTTTGCCGTCTACAGGGCCAACCGGGACGTGCTGATGGACGGGTTGCCGAGTGCGGGATTCAAGAATCTCGCGCCGTCAGATGGCGCATTTTACATCTATGCGGATGTGAGCGATCTGACACCGGACAGCGAAGAGCTATGCCGTCGCATTCTTAATAAGGCCAACATCGCTGTCACGCCGGGTACCGACTTTGATCCGGAGGCAGGCAAGACGACCCTGCGGTTTTCATTCGCAGGGCCGACAAGCCATATGGTGGAAGCCGTGAAACGGCTCAAAGCCATGAAGCTGAGCTGAGCAAGCTGGGCTCCTGAAGCATCCGAACTAGCTGGACAGTCTACGCTGCCACCATCCACGCTTGGTTGGCTCAGCAGGCTTTTCCGCCGCTTCAACTTCTGCCGTTGTCTCTATCTGGCCTGTGGATGCTGCTGTCTCAGCAACTGCTTCATCTGCCTTGTTCTCAGGTTCACTGGGAGGAGCGGTAGAGGCTTCAGCCGATGTCTGCGACTGGTCTACGACCATCGGCTCCGATGCACCTGACGAATAGGCAACCAATACCGGGGCCTCCTCTTCGGCAGTGGAGTCAGACTGGTTGGTTTCACCGTCAAAACCAGGCTCCTTGGCCGTTGTTTCGACCTGACCATTGTCGCTTTCTGACGTACCTTCACCATCCGCATCAGCAGTCCTGCGATGGCGTCTGCCACCTCGGCGACCACGGCGACGGCGCTTGCGCGGTTTACCGTCTTCATCAAGTTCAGGTGTCTCTCCGTCACCCTCGTCAGAACCGGCTGCATCTGTTGCTGCAGCGTCGGCGGACTCGCCATCTTCAGCGGAATTCTTTTCTACCGCGTCAGAATCGGACTTGCGACCGCGCCGCCTGCGACGCCGCCGCTTGGGTTTGTCTTCGCCGTCCCCATCAGCATCGTCACCATTGCCACTATCTTTATTGGCAGAGGCATCTGCTTCTTCTTCGCTGCGGGCGGCTGCTTCAGCTTGGGCGTCCAGCGCTGCATCTTCTTCATCGTCGAAAGCGCTTTCCATGCTCAACGCATCAGTGTCCTCAGACACGTCAGGCGTACGATCATCGGTGCGCTTGATCGAGTAATCAGGAGAGATCAGGGAAGCATCTGCAACCATGTAAACAGAGACACGCCCGCGACGTTCTATGTCCAGCAAGGTGGTGCGTTTCTGATTGAGAATGAACACCGCAATATCAATCGGGACATTGACGTCCAGTGCCTTTGCTCGGCCCTTGAGGGCTTCGGCCTCAACCGCACGCAACACCTGAAGAGCAGCAGATTCCGTCGACCGGATCATGCCTGTTCCCTGGCAGTGTGGGCAGGTGTCAGTTGAGCCTTCCAGTACCCCGGAGCGCATGCGCTGACGTGACATTTCAAGAAGGCCGAATGAAGAAATCCGGCCCACCTGAATGCGTGCACGGTCCTGCTTCAGGCTATCCTTGAGTTTGCGTTCAACGGCGCGATTGTTGCGTGGCTCATCCATGTCGATGAAGTCAATGACTTCATGCGCATGCTCATGCCGAGCCACGCAAAGAACGTAAAGCGCTACAAGGATCGTGAACCGCTGTTGCAGCGCCACGGC
>JBCBUN010000231.1:0-3986 GCA_039818145.1 Pseudomonadota bacterium | reverse complement strand
CCCGGTGGCATGTCCTCCGGGCCTTTTTCTTCGTTCAGCCAGACCCCACCAGCTGCACAAACATTGACCGCCCATTTTGTGGGCAGAAAATCTAGGCAGTCAGATGAAAGTTTGTGCAGCTGGTGGGGTCTGGCTGAACGAAGAAAAAGGCCCGGAGGACATGCCACCGGGCCTTTGGAAGTTGGGAGGTTGCCCTTCACGCGGTCCCCAAGGGAGAGAACCAATCAGGGCGAGGGAACAAAGGGGCCACCGGGAGGGAAGTCCCACCCGGTGGCGAGGTCGTTAGATGGTCTGCGAACCGCGACCAAATTCCGGGTAGGCTTCGAGGCCGAGTTCGGAGCGGTCGAGACCCTCCATCTCTTCCTCAGCAGATGCCCGGATGCCGATCGTGAAGCGGAGGATCAGCCAGAACAGCAGGCTGGCCACCACCACGAAGGCGCCGATGGATGCAACACCGATGAACTGTGCGGCGAAGTTCGTGTCACCATTGGTGAGCGGAACTGCCATGGTGCCCCAGATACCTGCGAACAGGTGAACCGGGATGGCGCCGACAACGTCGTCGATGTGAAGACGGTCAAGCAGCGGAACCGTGAGAACCACGATGATGCCACCTGCACCACCGATGAGAGCAGCAGACGCGAAGGTTGGCGTCAGCGGTTCTGCGGTGATGGACACGAGACCGGCAAGTGCGCCGTTCAGTGCCATGGTCAGGTCGACCTTCTTGTAGATGACCTGGGTCAGGACCATTGCCACCACACAGCCAGCAGCAGCGGCGATGTTGGTGTTGGCAAAGATGCGGCTCACGTCAGAGGCGTCACCCAGCGTACCAAGGGCAAGCTGTGAACCACCGTTGAAGCCGAACCAGCCGAGCCACAGGATGAATGTACCCAGTGTGGCGAGTGGCAGTGATGAACCGGGGATCGCGTTGATCTGGCCATCAGGACCGTACTTGCCTGAACGGGCACCGAGGATGATGGCACCAACAAGAGCTGCCCAGCCGCCCGTGGAGTGCACGAGGGTAGAACCAGCAAAGTCGGAGAAGCCAGCTTCTGAGAGCCAGCCGCCGCCCCACTGCCAGGAAGCCTGGATCGGGTAGATGAAGCCGGTCAGGATGGCAACGAAGATCAGGAACGGCCACAGCTTGATGCGCTCAGCAACCGTACCGGACACGATGGACGCAGTGGTTGCGCAGAACACCATCTGGAAGAACCAGTCAGATGTGCCAGCGGCATATGTCAGATCTTCAGCACTGTGCTCAGGGTGAGCGAACCATGTGAAGGAGCCGAGGTAGCCACCATCGACGCCGTCATACATCAGGTTGTAGCCAACCAGCCAGTACATGAGACCGGCTATTGAGAACAACGCGATGTTCTTGGTGCACTGCATGGCCACGTTCTTGGAACGCACAAGGCCTGCTTCCAGCATGGCAAAGCCAGCTGCCATCCACATGACGAGGAAGCCGCCAATGAGGAAGAGCAAAGTGTTGAATACGAAATAGGCTTCTTCTGGTGAGGTCGAGGGCGGTGCCTCTTCCTGTGCGAGTGCTGGGTCTACCAGCATCACGCCTGTGAGCGCTGCCGCAATGGCGAGGCCCCAGAGTTTCTTTAGGTTATCCATAGTAGATTTCTCCTCTCACACGAAATCTCTTAGAGCGCGTCGCCGTCGGTCTCGCCGGTGCGGATACGCATGACTTGATCGATCGGGTACACGAAGATTTTGCCGTCGCCGATCTGACCGGTCTTGGCGTTGGAAGCGATGCTTTCAACAACCTGTTCGACCTGTTCGTCCTTGATCACGACTTCGATTTTGAGCTTAGGCAGGAAGCTCACGGCGTATTCAGCGCCGCGATACACTTCGGTGTGGCCTTTCTGCCGTCCGAAGCCTTTTACTTCCGTCACCGTCAAACCCTGCACGCCCAGCGAGGTCAGTGCCTCGCGGACTTCGTCCAGTTTGAACGGCTTTATGACTGCCATTACCAGTTTCATTGGGCCTCCTTCACGTCGATTTGGCCGTTTATCGTTGGCCGGTTGGATGGCTCCCGAATCACGTTCCGGATGCCGTTGATTTCTTCCCGGAGAAACGCGCAAAGACGTGCGCCCCAGCCCCCCAGGCACGGTTAAGGAATCATGAAGCGTGCCAGACTCGAAAGAATCGCCTAACGTGTTGAAATCATGGGCATATTGAGGGTGGGGCTGACTCAAAGATCAGCAGATGGGCACAATTTATGCACAAAATGTGTGCAGCTATGGGGTGCTGCTCAAAATATGTGCGTATCAGAGAGTCGTATTTCTGCTCCCGCTTTCCCAACCGGTGCTGCCGCGCTAGTTTCCTAGCCGAACGAACAAAAACAACGCTCCTTGGACAACAGGAGTACTGCCTGATCGGGGCTGGGTAGGGACCGCAAACAAGCAAATCCCACGCAGCTCACAAAATGCCTCTGGAGGGGGAACGTATGAGTTACTGGAAGGGCCCGGGGTCTGTGACCCCAGTCGTTGCCGGCCTGGCGATTGGTGCTGTCTTTGTTGTGTCAGCCCTCGTGCTGTCACCGGACCGTGGCGGTGAATCGACACCGGCGCCTGCTGTTGCCGAAGCACCGGCAGCTGAAGTGGAAGCCGTGCCGTCAACACCGGTTGTTGAAGCTGATGCAGCCCGGCCATCTGTTGACGTGGCGACCAAGATCACCAAGGCCCGCATCATTGCGGCCGACGATGAGCCACATAACTGGCTGGCCCATGGCCGGACATATTCCGAGCAGCGCTACTCGCCGCTTGACCAGATCAACACCGACAACGTCTCAGACCTGGGCCTCGCCTGGTCCTATGAGATGTACACAAACCGCGGCCTTGAGGCGTCTCCCATCGTGGTGGACGGCTACATGTTCCTCACCGGCAACTGGGGCATTACGCATGCGCTTGATGCGCGCACGGGTGAAGAGCTCTGGACGTTTGATCCAGAAGTCCCCGGTGAGTGGGGCCGCTATGGGTGCTGTGATGTCGTGAACCGCGGCGTCGCTGTGTGGGATGGCAAGGTCTATGTGGCGTCCTTCGATGGTCGCCTGCATGCGCTCGATGCCAAGACCGGTGATCCTGTCTGGCAGGTTGATACGATCAACAACACGCCGCCTTACACAATCACCGGCGCGCCACGCGTCATCAATGGCAAGGTCATTATCGGCAATGGCGGTGCTGAGCTGGGTGTGCGCGGCTACTTCACGGCCTATGACGCCAACACAGGCGAACAGCTATGGCGCTTCTACACAGTTCCGGGGAACCCGGACGATCCCGTTGAGCATCCAGCTCTCGAAGCGGCCATGGAAACATGGTCCATGGGTGAAGACCACGAAGGCCCCACATGGTGGGAAGTCGGCGGTGGCGGCACAACCTGGGACTCGATGGTTTTCGATCCCGAGTTGAACATGCTCTATGTGGGTACCGGCAACGGCTCACCCTGGGCGCGCTACATCCGATCACCGGGCGGGGGCGACAACCTCTACATTTCATCCATTCTGGCCGTTGATCCGGATACGGGTGATCTGAAGTGGCATTACCAGACAACGCCTGGTGACAACTGGGACTACACGGCAACCCAGCACATCATCCTTGCCGATCTTGAGATCGACGGGAAAGTGCGCAAGGTCGCCATGCAGGCGCCAAAGAATGGCTTCTTCTATGTTCTTGATCGTGAAACCGGTGAGCTGATTTCAGCAGAAGCCTACACACCGATTACGTGGGCCACGCATGTGGACATGGAAACCGGTCGTCCGGTGGAAGCCGAAGGCCTGTCCTACAAGGATGCGTCCCCGGTCATTTTGCCCGGTCCAATCGGCGGCCATAACTGGCATCCGATGGCGTTCAACCCGAACACAGGCCTTGTTTATATCCCGGCAATGGAAACCTTCTCCATCTATGCCAATGCCAATGAAAACCATCAGATTCGTGAGAACTGGTGGAACACCGGCATGGGCTGGGGTGACTACTATGATGAGG
>JBCBUN010000230.1:0-4015 GCA_039818145.1 Pseudomonadota bacterium | reverse complement strand
AGGCCGTGGTGGAAATGAACGAAGAGGTGGCTGCTGAAACCCGCTCACGCATGCGCAGTCGTCCAAAGTGGAACCTGTTTCAGAAATTTTTTGCTACACTGCCTTCGTCGCGGCTGTTTGACGTGATCGCAAGTTCAATTGCGCAACGAGGTGCGGCTTCTCCCCTCACAACAGCAGCATATGATCCGCTTACGGATGACCAGAAGACGGAAATCATCGAGCGCTACAAGACCAATATGGGCATTGCGGAATCCATCTGTGCAAGGTTTGACATCCCGCTTGTTTATGCCTGGCAACCGACACCGGCCTATGGCTACGACCTCAGCAACCACGTTGCGCTTGCCAGCCACTTTGGCCTGCAGGGCCACGAACGCTCAGGAGAAGTGACCGAGGTGCTCGCTTCTGATGCGCCGCTGCGTGACAACAAGAACTTTCTTTGGCTTGCTTGGAATGGTCGTCCAGTCTGGCCCCACAGCCAGAGTAGTAGACCCGCCAAAGAAGAACACATTGAAGCAGTCATCGACTGGCGGCCACGATGCTTTCTCTCGGTTGTGCCGATAGCCCTGCGGCGCATAGTTGATAAATCGCCCTTCCCGACCGGGATGCCTGAATTCCGAGAACGGCTCGTGTTCATAAATATTGAGTTCGTGCTTTGCGTACTCAGCGAAAAATGCGTCCGTATCGCTTGCTTCAACTGCAAACCACTTGGGAACATACTGGGCCAGTTCGCCTTCAAACCGGGAAATGTACGAGTAGCGCTTGCGTTCCTGGGGCGTTGCGACAAACCGCGGGAACAACCGAAAGGCGATCGCCGCAGCTATGTTGAATGCTACAAAAAGAGCACATAGCCCCGTGAACAGAATGGCGAGCGTTTCAATCACTGATGGCCCCCTTGGCCGAACATCTAAGCCCGTCGACTTTCCCCAGCCAGACACGCAGAAGCAGCTACCAGAGCGGATAAATGTCGTTCGGGTTTGCAGACTTTGACGCCTGACGACGACGCACAGCACGCAAAATTCCAAATCCAACGCCCGCAATAGCGACCACACCCAGCAAGATCAGCGTCCAGTCCATCGTGTTTCGCCTCCGCTATGCGTTGGTCACAGGCACGTCGCTGCTAGCGGACGCGCTTCAGCCAACCATTCACAAAATAGGTGATCGGGCTGCACTCGCCGCTTTCATCAAACTTGAAGTCCGGCTGCCCCAACTCAAACTCAGGGTGGTCTGCCAGAAATTCCTGAACTGCCGTCTGCGGATTATTGACGTCCCAGTCGTCATCGGTCGCGCGGCCACCCACGACCTGCTTCATGATGCCGTCGCAGGCAACAATGTAAGAACCGACGGAGACCAGCGGCGCATAGGCCTCAAGCTCCTTGCGCACATGATCCCGTGAATGATTGGCATCGAGCAGTACGAGCACCGTCTCGGCATCGCCAATCTCTTTCTTCACCTCAGCCACCGTGTCAGGCGCGACGGAGTCGCCCTCGATCATGGTGATCAGCGGATAGAGTTCATGGGCTTCCACAGCAGCACGGTTATGCGGGCGAATTTCAATATCCACCGCAACCATGCGGCCCTTGCCCATCAGCTTCATCAGCGACGCATAAAAGATCGCAGAGCCGCCATGGGCAAAGCCGGTCTCAAAAACGACATCAGGCTTGAGGTCGTAAATGACTTCCTGCACACGCAGAAGATCTTCCGGCAGCTGAATGACCGGCCGACCGAACCAGGTAAAGGTATAAAGATGTTTCGCATCCCAGCCCGCCCGCAGCCAGGCTTTGCTGACAATCTCAAAGCCCTTGCGAGAGCCAAGCGCAAAGGTCTCTTCATTGCCATCAAGCCGCTGAGTAACAGTGCCGGCGACTTCGTCAATCTCAATCATCTGTCATACCTTGATATTCCCGCCAGACCCGCGACAGCGCGTCTTTGATCGGCGTTGGCTGAAATCCGAATTCGTCCTGAATCCGCGCCACGTTGATTGGCGGGAACATGACAATCTCCGCATCCGGTGTAAAGGCGGCGGATGCGCCGCTCAATTCTGCAAGAATGTCCACAATCTCGCCGATCGGCTGGTTTTGCCCGAATGCAAGGTTGTACAGGCGGTGACGCCCATGGATCAGCTTCGGAATCAGGTTAACCACGTCGTCAATCAGCACAAAATCCTTGGCCGATTTCCGCGATGTCCGAAGCTGGATCGCCCCGCTATCGGCCTCACCCATCAATGCCGACATCAGTGCATCAGACCGGTCGCGCGCGCCGAAAACATTGGACAACCGCAAAACCCGTACGTCTTCGCGCGGCAATGCCAGGCAAAGAGCCTCTCCGGCAACCTTGCTGGCATTATACAACTGCAGGGGATCATTGGGGTTGATTGCCAGCGTCCCGTCCTCATGACCTTCATCTGCGCCTTCGTAAACGCGGGTCGACGAAAAGTAGAGAAAGCTCTCAAAAGTTGCCGTAGCCAACATCTGCGACAGCGCCGACACATGGGCTTCCATGGTGTCGATGGGGCGCCATCGGAAATCAGCCGTGACCCCTGCTGCAAAGATCACATGCCCCAGATTTTCGTCCCCATCAGGCGCATACCGATCCTGCTCTCGCACCTCATGGCCAAGCCTGCGCAGATGGGCGACCAGCGAAGACCCGATAAAGCCCCGCGCCCCCACCACGGTGAAGAGCTCAGATCGCGCCTGCTCGTCTTGGGGACCGGACATGCCTGCCTATTAATCCATAATCGGCTGGTGAAGCGCCGGATCACGGTGATGGAGAATTTTCGGGCTTACGCCACGACGCACCTTGGCTCCAATGTCGCCCGCCAGGTCCGGCCTCTTCGTGGCAATCAGGTTAAAGCCATGGGGCGGGCCTTCCAGATAGGCATCGTCAGTTGGCACCAACTCCAGCGGCGCGTCAGCCAGCGCAGCATTGCCCTGATAGTCGCGAATGGCGAAAGCCGTGTATCCGGCATCCAGAACCAGCCGCAACACATCCGTCTGCTCCAGACCATTGCTCCAGTCCGTGTAGGCACCGTGGATTTCAAAAACAATGTCGGGGCAGGCACCGGCTGGTTTTGCCAGCTGCTGCGCCGCACCTTCCAGGGCTTTGACTTCACCACCTTCAATGTCGAGCACGATGAGATCGAGCTGACTGATCCCTTTGTCAGCGCAATACCCGTCAATGGTGACAGTAGGAATGCCCTGATCCACGCCCGCATCCACTTCAAAGGTACGCGCGTGGGAGTCATCACCTTCAAATCTCAGGAAGGTTTTGCTGTCCCAAAGCCCCTCCGCCCGGACATCCAGATTGGACAGTCCATTCGCATCCGCATTGGCGGACAAAGCGGTGCGCTGCTCATCATTGGGCTCGAAACAATGCACATGGCCGCCCGCAGACGCCATCTTGTGCGCCATCAGCACCGCATGATCGCCCGCATAGGCCCCGCCAATGATCACCTGACGGGTTGAGTTTGCCAGTTCCAGCAGGGTCCGGGTGGTTTGCGGCTCCCAGACATGGTCCGGCTGCGGCTCGGACAGCGCATATTCCCGGGCGATCTTGGAGCGATAGGGAAGCGTGAATTTTACACCACTGGTAAGTGTTTTGGTGACCTCGCCGACATCCGCATACAGGGCATCAACCACATGCGCACTCACCTCTTCGCGCAGGTCGCGGCCAATGCCCTGATGGCGGGCTTCCCATGATTTGAGAAGCGATGTCATCTCCAGGCGGGCCTGCTTATCAAGCCCGATCTCGCAGAGCGCTCTGGCAAGCACGTCCTGAGGCTTCGACATATTGTTATCCAGTTGAAAAATCGGCGGGAATTGCGGCGAGACCATAGGCAAGGCTCGGTGCGTTGACAACGACTGGTTTCTCCCTTAACCCCACTTCTACCCGCCTCGGCGCCACTTCTTAATGCATATTTCTGCACCAGTCATAACCCATTGACGGCGGCCAATCATGCCCAGATACAGCATCGTCATCACGACGGTTGACCGGCCACAAATCCTGTCAGCTGCCCTGA
>JBCBUN010000229.1:0-4016 GCA_039818145.1 Pseudomonadota bacterium | reverse complement strand
TCGGTGATGGCTTCAGATGCGACAGCACCGACAAGGGTCATGCTGAGTTGGCCGAGCACCTTGCCACCACCGCCGGCGCTGGCATCAACAGCAGGCGGGTTTGCGAACCACAGAAACCAAACGACCAGATGAGCGAAGAACGCTGCAGTCAGCATCCAGGGTGCGATCGCGCCAAGACCTGGAACCGGACGATGGTCTCCGCCTTCGATGCTGGAGATTAAGGTCATTGCACACGGTCCATAGTGACAATGACCGCGTTCGCTACACCGGCATCCTCGGCCGCTGCCAAAAGAGAAAGCACCCGTGACGCTGGTATCCGCGCATCTACTCGGATCGTCACACCATGCGCCTTCGCAAGATCAGACCGCAGCAGGTTGGCGACAGATCCTTTATCCAGATCGCCTTCATCACCTATGACACGGCCGTCCGCCGCCATTGTCAGAAGCACGAGCTCGCCATCAGCATGTTCCGGTTGTGCATCGGATGTCTCGAGCGGCTGAAATCCGTCCGGCAGGGGCACTGAGACCGTTCCGGCGATCATGAAAGCCAACACGAGAAGCAGCACGATGTTGATGAGCGGGAGCGTCCCGTCAGGGCGATGGTCCGCACGTCGAAGAGCTAGCTGTTTCATTCCACACCCTCCGTCTCCACGCGCAGATTATTGATGCCGGCCCGCGTCATCGCCTCGACCAGATCAACCACCGGCTGAATTGCTACGTCATCGCCGGGGCGGACCAGATAGGATGTATCTTGCTCCCCAAGGCCCAAGGCGGCGATCGCGGCAGCACTCACATCAGAATAAGTATCGCCGTCGACAAGAAACGCGTCGGCACTTTCTACGGTCACAACAATTGTCGTCTGGTGCATCGATGTGGAGACACCGGACGATACCTGCGGGATGATGTCGATGGCCCGCCAGCTCGCGAACTGCGACACCAGCATGAAAAAGACGAGCAGAATGAAGACGACATCAATAAGCGGTGTAAGGCTCAAGACGACACGGGCCCGACCACGCCGCCCAATCGTTTCAGACAAAGCATCCATGCTGCGTCACTACTCCGCTGCCACCCGCAGGTCCGGCACGTGCTGCGACGCGGCGGCCATGGCCTGGCCGATGGCGCATTCTGCTTCGTCAGCAAACCGGCTTAACCGACCTTCAAACCATCCATGAGCCAGCGTTGCCGGGATGGCGACCACCAGCCCCGCGGCAGTCGTCAGCAAGGCCACCCAGATACCAGCCGACAGGAGGGACGGGTCGACGGTGCTTCCCGCCGTCTCCAGCGCTTGGAAGGCGCTGATCATCCCAATGACAGTGCCAAGCAGACCGATCAACGGGCTGAGCATGGCAATCATGCCCAATGTGCCAAGGCCACTTTCCAGCGGACGCATATACCGGCGTGCCATGCGGCGTCCGGCGTCTTCGCCGCTGGCGCGGTCCTGAGCCTGGCTTTCAAAGGTGTCACGAGAGGCATTCGCCACCACAGCAAGGGGCCCCTTCGCTGATCGGCTCCCCAGGCGCGCAATCGAGAACTGCAATAGCTTGGCAAGAATGAGGGCCAGCGCAATCACAGATAACGCCCCAAGCACCCAAAGGACCGGCCCCCCAAGATCCAGGAAGTGAACCAGCGAAGCTAGCGCATCTCCGTCGGATTCTGGTGGGCCAGGCACAACCTCAGTGTCGGTCAATGCAGGGACCTCAGCAGGCCCGGTCGCAGTGTCACTCATTGTGCGGCGATCCCTATGGCTTTCGACATGGACGCATGGTGACCAGTGGGCAGGATCAGATGCCTGCCTGTGTCGCCATCGTGAATTCTCCGGACGGTGAGCCCGAAAACAGTCTGGATCACGTCCGGCATCAGGACGTCTGAGGGCGGACCAAGAGCAGCGAGACATCCACCCGAGATGACGGCGACCCGGTCCGCGTAAATCGCCGCCAGATTGAGGTCATGCACGACCGCAACAACACCGACACCCTGCTTGGCCAGTTCGCCTGCAAGGTGGAGCGTTGCATGCTGGTGGGAGAGATCTAGACTCGACGTCGGCTCATCCAGAAACAGGAACCGGTCTTCCGGCTTATCCGCCGGACGCCATGTCTGGGCAAGCACGCGGGCTAACTGCACACGCTGTTGTTCGCCGCCGGACAACCGGGTGTAGGGGCGATGCAAGAAACCGTCCGTGTCGGTTGCCGCGAGCGCCCATTGAATGGCGACGGCATCGAGCTCCGGCATACCGTCAGACCGGAAGGGTTCGCGGCCCATGGACACCACGTCCTTGACCTTGAACGGGAAGCTGAGCGACGCATGCTGCGGCATCAATGCCCGCTTGCGCGCAAGATCATGCTCCGACATCTGATCAAGCGGGGATCCGCCCAGGCAGACAGACCCGGATGCCACTGGCAGCTCGCCGCTGAATGCCCGTAACAGCGTCGACTTGCCGGCACCATTTGGCCCGACGATCACAAGCACCTCACCCGGCAGAACATCGAGCGTCACGTCGGTAAGGACCGGGCGCGCGCCCAGACTGACACCCACATGTGAGGCGGAAACCATCACCATGACGATCCATCCCGTCCAGCACGCCGGAGCAACCACAAGAAGAAAGGAGCCCCCAGTAAGGCGGTAAGAATGCCGATCGGCAGCTCCGCCGGAGGAATGAGGAGCCGGGCAACCACGTCGGCCCACAACAGCAGCGCCGCACCGCCCAGAAGCGAAGCAGGCAGCAACACCCGGTGATCCGGGCCGATGACGAGCCGCAGCAGATGCGGCACGACGATCCCGACGAAGCCGATCATGCCGCTGACGGCCACCGCAGCGCCGACGCCGGCTGCCACCAGCACAACGGCCATGTTCTTGAAGCGCTCGACGGGCAGCCCCAGCGATGCCGCTTCTCGCTCTCCAAGGAGGATCAGGTTGAGATTGCGGGTCAGCATAGGGAGGCAGGCCAGGACGAGGACCATGAGAATGAGCGCCGGAACGATGGCCGCCCACGTTGCGCTGCCAAGACTCCCCAGCAGCCAGAAGTTGATCGCACGCAGCTGTTCGTCATTGCTGAGGAACATAACCAGTCCCATCAGCGCGCTGCCGATTGCCGTGACGGCAATACCAGCAAGCAGCATGGTGAGGACAGGTGTCTGCCCGCCGACGCGCGCAACCGCCATCACCAGAAGGGTTGCGACAAGCCCGCCCAGAAAGGCCGTCACCGGCATCACATAGATGACCGCTGCACTGAAGCTGGTAACGATACCGCCGAAAGCAATTGTCGTGACAGCGGCGGCACCGGCGCCGGCCGACACACCAATGATGGAAGGTTCCGCAAGAGGATTGCGGAACAGTGCCTGCAATACCGCCCCGGAGACCGCCAGCGTACCGCCGACAAAGACGCCCAGAACGACGCGTGGTGCACGAATATCGAACAGCACCGTATGCGCCACCAGGTCTTGCGGGGGCGCGCCGGTCAGCGCCAGCCACGTTTCGGTGAGAAGCACAGGCACAGACAGGTCCGCCGATCCCATTGTGAGCCCCGCGACAACGCCGGCGCCGGCGAGCGCCAGCAGGAACGGCAGCAGCAAAATGCCGGTATCTAAATCTCGGACGTTGCCAAGACCTGCATGCGACCGGTCCACCAGAGCCATGGCTAGTTCACCAGAGCAATGAGGGGCGAGGGCGAAGCTGTGCGGTCCAGCAGCGGAATGTCCGCATCCGGATGGAGAACCGATGCAAGATCAGCAGCTGCTTCAGGCGCGCGCGGGCCAAAGCCCAGCAGGTAGAGACTATCCATAACAATGATCCGCCCCTCGCGCCCGGCGGGCGTCTTGGAGACAAGATCAAGGGATGCAAGCGCTTCTTCACCGCCCAGCGCGTCCAGCACATGGCGGGGCACCAGCAGGTAATCGGGATCGGCAGCCAGAACCGGCTCGAGAGACAAGGGCCGGTATCCCTCAAGGTCCGGCAGAGCCAGACGTCCACCCGCAAGCTCGATGACCGATTGTGCAGCCGTGTAGGTGCCCGCACCCAGCA
>JBCBUN010000228.1:0-4025 GCA_039818145.1 Pseudomonadota bacterium | reverse complement strand
CATGGCACACCTCACCATGAGCAACGTGGCGGCGCGCGCAAAAATCTCCATCGGCTCGCTTTACCAGTATGTGCCATGCCGTCGACCGCAATCAATCCTTCAGCCGCATCCAGAATGGCCTCCAGGCGCGCCTTGCTGCGCGCCTGTTTGGGTTGGCGTACCGTGAGGGGGTCCGGACGGGAAGGATCGTTGGCCATGAAACCAGTGATGCCGCAGTTGACAGGGATTGTAAATATGAGGAATCCTCACATTAAATCCGCGTAGCTAGCTTGGAGACCCACATGTCCCTGTCATCGACCTGCATCATCGGCGCCGGCCCCGGTGGCCTCGCAGCCGCGCGCGCACTCAAACGCTACGGCGTGCCCTATGAGCAATTCGAGCGTCACAGCGATGTAGGCGGATTGTGGGACGCACAAAATCCCGGCACGCCGCTTTACGACAGTGCCCACTTCATTTCCTCCAAGACCCAGTCGGCCTTCACCGATTGCCCGATGCCCGACGCCTATCCGGACTACCCGTCTGGCAAGGAAATTCTCGACTATGTCCACCACTTCGCAGACCAGTATGGCCTGCGTGATGCCATCCGGTTCAACACGGGCGTTGAGTCAGCAACGCCGGACGGCAAAGGCGGATGGACCATCAAGCTTGCCACCGGTGAAACAAAGTCATTTGCCAACCTGATTGTGGCCACGGGCACAAACTGGCACCCCAATCAGCCCTCCTACCCCGGCAACTTCTTCGGTGACGCCATCCACGCGGTAGACTATGCGAGCCCCGACAGGTTTCGGGGCAAGCGGGTGATGGTTGTGGGTGCCGGCAACTCAGGCTGCGATATCGCATGTGATGCAGCCATCCATGCGGACAAGGCCTTTATCAGTGTGCGGCGCGGTTACCACTTCATTCCCAAGCACATCTTCGGCATGCCGGCAGATGTCTTTGCCCATGGCGGCCCCAAGCTGCCCATGCCCATCCAGCAATGGGTGATGGGAAAAATGCTCCGCCTACTGATTGGTGATGTCACCCGCTATGGCCTGCCGCAGCCCGACCACAAGGTGTTTGAAAGCCACCCGATCGTGAACTCAGAGCTGCTGCACCATCTGGGACACGGCAACATCCACGCCAAGCCGGACATTGAGCGTTTCGATGGTCCCGACGTCATCTTCAAGGATGGCAGCCGCGAGCAGCTGGACGTGATCATCTATGCGACGGGGTACAACTATTCGATGCCCTATCTCTCAGAAGGCGCAGTCCCTTTTCGTGCCGGGCGACCCGACCTCTATCTTACGGTGTTCGGCCGCGATCTGCCGGGCTTCTTCGCCATGGGGTTCGAGGAAACCAATTCCGGCGGCTACTTCCTCTATGACGAAATGGCCAACTGCATCGCGAACGCCATTCAGGACCGTGACCGCGCACCTGAGCGCGCTGAACAGTTTAGGCAGGAAACAACGACAGACCCCGACCTGTCCGGCGGCATCCGTTTCATCGAAAGCCCGCGCCACGCCAATTACGTGGACAGCCCGACCTTCCAGTCCGCCCTCAAGAAGCTGGCCAAACGCTATGGCTGGGCCCCGGTCGATGAAGCAGCATTTACCGCTATGCGCGTCTCCGCTCCCTCGACCCAGGCGCCAAAGGCTGCCTGATTCACCCCCAGCGAATGCCGGTTAAGGGACGACGCAACAACACACGCACCAGGTGCGCATGACTATGGTTCAAGGGTCCAGCTCCCACCGCATATGGCCGTGAACGAACCCGGAATCGTGCTGAGTCAGCGATTCGGACCCGCTTCGTTCACGACCTGATCCAGTTAGTAAACCTCCACTCGCCTCATACGGGAAAATCGCAGAATTTCAACACTTGGGCACGAACCCGCTTTGGACCTTGCTATTCGCCCGCGCGCCGGGGAAGGTGCGCGCTCAATGGCCCGGCAGTCTCTTCCCCTCAGCAGGTTTCAGACCAATACAACACCGCGCGTGGACGCGGACGCACGCGTATGGGCGCTGCTTGGGCCAACAAATACCGGCAAGACCCATCTCGCCATCGAAAGGATGCTCGGCCACGAGACCGGGATGATCGGGCTGCCGCTACGCCTGCTCGCCCGCGAGGTCTATGACCGCGTGAAAACAAGCGCCGGTGCGCAGAACGTGGCCCTCATCACGGGCGAAGAAAAAATCATCCCCGACAACCCGCGCTACTGGGTCACGACGGTTGAATCCATGCCGACGGGTATCACTGTCGACTTTGTGGCGATTGACGAAATACAGCTCGCAGCCGACCCCGAGCGCGGGCATGTCTTCACCAACCGCCTTATGCACATGCGCGGAGTCCTTGAGACACTGTTCTTGGGATCAGACACCATCAAGGGACGGATCCGCGACCTCGTCAAAAACTGCCGCTTCGAACAACGGCCAAGGTTTTCAGAACTCTCCTATGCAGGCCCCAAGAAGATCACCCGCCTGCCGCGCCGGTCCGCCGTGGTCGCATTCTCGTCGGACCAGGTGTACGCGATTGCCGAACTGATCCGTCGCCACAGGGGCGGAGCTGCGGTTGTGATGGGCGCCTTGAGTCCACGCACGCGGAACGCGCAGGTGGCGCTCTATCAGTCCGGCGATGTGGATTTTATTGTCGCAACGGACGCGATTGGCATGGGCCTCAATATGGATGTGGACCATGTGGCCTTCGCCAGCCTTGAAAAATTTGACGGCCAGCGCCATCGCGCTCTGAGTGCTGCTGAGATCGGCCAGATCGCCGGGCGCGCCGGGCGCTACATGAATGACGGCACCTTCGGCGTGACCGCGGACGCGATGCCGCTGGACAATGAGCAGGTGGAAGAAATCGAAGAGCACCGCTTCGAGGCACTCCGCATGCTCATGTGGCGCAACGCAGCCCTGGATTTCTCCTCGATAGATACCCTGTTCAAGAGCCTTGAGACACCGCCCCCGGCACGCGGTCTGATGCGGGCCCGCCATGCAACGGACGCGGCAGCCCTTGCCTTGATGGCGCGTGACGAACGTGTGAAGCCGGTGGCAAACGGCACAGAAGCTGTGACCAGGCTGTGGGAAGTGGCGCAGGTGCCGGACTTCCGAAAGGTCATGATCGACGAGCATGCAAGTTTGCTGTCAAACATCTATGGCCACCTGATGCAGACCGACGGAGGGTCTGAGGGCGTCATTCCGGAGGACTGGTTTTCCACCCAGACCAAGCGTACAGATCGCACGGATGGCGACATTGACACGCTAGCGTCGCGACTGGCGCATATACGCACATGGACTTATGTGGCAAACCGCGCGGACTGGTTAGGTGATCCTGCGTATTGGCAGGGCGTCACCCGCGCAATAGAAGATAGGCTGTCGGACGCTTTACATGAACGGCTCACACAGCAGTTCATTGACCGGCGGACCAGTATGCTGCTCAAAAGGTTGCAGCTGAGAGAGGATTTAATGGCGTCAGTTAGCGCAGATGGCGAAGTTATGGTGGAGGGCGAATTCGTCGGCCGCCTCGCAGGTTTGGTGTTTGTCCCCGACCCCCGTGCTGAGGGTCTGGACGGCAAAGCCTTGCGCGCTGCATCCGACAAGGCCGTGACCGGTGAGATTGAAGAGCGCGCGCGGCGTCTGGTCGCTGCTGCTGATGAGGCGTTTGAGCTCACAGAGCATGGCCGCATCATGTGGGAGAACGCCCCTGTCGGTCGCCTGGTTGCCGGGCCTGATCGCCTGTCGCCCAAGACCGACATCATCACCGGCGAAGAACTGCAGGCCGCTGAACGTCTGGCCGTTATCCAGCGCATGGACACATGGCTTGCAGCCCACATCGCCAAAGTGCTCGAGCCACTGATCAAGCTGCGCGATGCAGACGATGTGACGGGTATTGCGCGCGGTGTTGCTTTCCGGCTTGTCGAAGCCCTTGGCGCCATTCGCCGCGATGAGGCGGCTGAAGATATCACCTCCCTTGCTCAGCCGGATCGCGCGATGCTGCGCAAGCATGGGGTGCGCTTTGGTGCGTTCTCAATTTTCATGCCTGCGCTTCTCAAG
>JBCBUN010000227.1:280-4028 GCA_039818145.1 Pseudomonadota bacterium | reverse complement strand
ATCGATCCCGGTGCTCGCTGTCGGTCTGGTCGCAGCAAGTGTCACCCTGCCCGCGGTTGCCCAAGACGGGCGGGCGACGGATGCCTTCGTGCAGAGCATCAAGACGCCGCAGTTCGAATCAACCATCAGCGTCGCGCCGGAAATCATGATGGAATCCGGTCTTGGGTCTGATCTCGTGGCGAGCAGTATCGCCGCCGGAAGGAAGCTGGCTGTGACGGCCGCGGAAGACGCGGAAGCGTCGCCGGAATTTTTCGGTCCCTATCTGGTGGATGAGCGGTGGGACGTGACCCTTGCCAACACGACGTTTGTGAGTGTGTTGGGCACCCACTGGATGTACACGGGCGGTGCTCATGGCAACACCGACTTCTCAAGTTTCATCTGGCGGCGCAGTGAGGGCGGTGTCGGTGCCTACATGCCGCTTGCGGATATGTTTGCCGACGGCATGGGTAAGGACTCGCCGCTCTGGGATGTGTTGTCCCGCACGCTGCTGGCGCAGTGGGAAGCGGAATGGGAGAAGCGGATAGGTCAGCCTCTGGGAGATGACGACGCTGCATGGCGGGACGGCGCCGAGCGTGCCTTCGCCTATCACCCGGAATACCAGCCTGTGGTGACACTGCTGCCGTCAACACAAAGTGAGAAATCCGCAGGACTTACTTTCCACTACTCACCGTATCTGTTGGGCCCCTATGCCATGGGCTCCTTTTCCTTTGATGTGCCGTACGCAGTCTTTGAGGATTACCTCACGGACGAAGCCAGATCCTTTTTCGGTGGTGAGATCAAACCTGCCCCGCCGGCAGACGAGTAACGCGCCTACGCGTTGTTGATGTGTGCGGATTGCGTCAGTGGAACGGTGCTGCTCAACCGCTGGATAACACGGTCGCTGGCTGCGGATCAGGCGGTGATGGAACAGCTACAGGCAACACCGGACGCCCGGTGATCTGCCTCTTGTCTCCTGCCCCCTGACTGGGGCACTGTCCGCTCGCAGATGCACGCGCTCAGTGGTCCCGTAGCTCAGTTGGATAGAGCATCAGATTCCTAATCTGAGGGTCGGTGGTTCGAATCCACCCGGGATCACCACTGCTTGCGAGGTGCCCCTCACGGAAAAGAAGTGTGGGTGGCGGCCTGCAACACGTGCCGTACGACCGCCGCCTGATCACTGGCACCCAGCTTGGCCTTCAGGTTGGCAAACTGGGTGCGGACGGTGGTGATGGAGACATCATTGTCTTCTGCAAATCCCGCAAGGCTGACGCCGGTTGCAAAGGCTGCCGCAAGTTTTGCTTCCTTCCTCGACAGGCCATACCAGGTGATGAGAGCTGTCTCGTCGATGTTGGCGGTATCTGGTGGGGTCAGCAGCCTGAGCAGGACCACTGGCGGGACGCCGCGGCCTTCGCTTTCCTGTTGAAGGCGCTCGCCGCGCAACAGCGTTGGGCCTGTATGGCCGCGTTTGCCTTTTACGCCTTCAAGGCGCACCGCCCGCTGAATGCGACTGGGTGAGGCTTGAAACAGCTCATCAAGCGCGGTCTGCAGGGCGTCGTCGTCCGCTTCGGTTGTGCCGAAGAGGCGGCCGTTCTTGAGGAGGATCGGTGTTTCGGTTTCCAGACGGTCGCGGGCCCGTTTGTTTGACAGCAGGATGTGTCGGCTGGCGCTGAGCAGAAGCATTCCGTCGGATGCTTCGGTGAACAGCATGGTCAGCCAGTCCCGTTCCACCTGATCCTGCGTTACCAGTGCTCCGTGCTTCAGGCGGCGCTGTATGAACGGCCAGACCCACTCAGGTCCGTGGGCGCGCGACCATTCAAAAATCTCGTCCACCCGCTCGCGCGTGTGGGGCTGTATGAATTCCTTGATGAGGCTCTGATAAGAGGTGATGAGGTTGTCTGCATCCGCCTTGCCGGCCGGGGCCTGGCTGCCCGTCTGTTTGCGGACGAACTGGCCGATGCGGGCCAGGGCGGCTGTGCTCTGGGTCGAAAGCGGTGCAAGGCGCTGCCACGTGTCAGCCAGCCCGTCCCACTCGTAAAGGTTCACCTTGCCGCCGGTGCCGCGCAGTTTTTCGGCCAGCATGATGGCGTCGTCATAGAGCACATCATTGACGTCAGCGTGGATCTCGATCTCGGGCATGCCTGCGAGGTCCGCCAGTACCGGGGAGGCCAGCGGGTGTCGCGGATCGGCGCCCTGCAGATAGTCAAAGGCCAAGGTCATGATCAGTTCCACGTCAGATGTGGAGCCATTGCTGCGGATGTTGCTCACATAGGTGCCGCCTGAGAATGTGAGGTCCACCAGCGGCGTGAGGGCTACAAAGCCTGCGGGCATCGGGTGCTGCTGATCGCGCAGGGAAATGAGGGCGGCGAGGGCAATGCCTGCGCCCGACGTATCTCCCATCACGACGATTTTTGACGGGTCATGACCCTGCTCGAGCAGGGCCAGGTAGGTCGCTGTTACATCCTCAATGGCGAGAGGGAAGGGCTGTTCGGGGGCGAGGGAATAATCAAACAGGAGGACGCGAGCGCGGGCATGGGTGGCGATGCGGCCAGCGATGATTTCCTGCATGGGCCCGCGGTTGAGCGAGAATGTGCCGCCATACACGTAAAGGACAACGCGGGCATCAGCCCGGGTATCCGGCTGGGCGATCCATACGCCGGTGACAGGAAGACCCGTTGCCGGCGTGACTTCCGCACCCAGATTGTCCAGTCCTGACGCTTGTTGCATTTACGCACACTCCCAACCCAAACCGCACTTTAGAACCATTTTTTCCACCTGGCTTCATCACTTTTGATGATGTGTGGATATAGGCGCTCGCGTATGGCTGGAGGGAAATTCAAATCCGGGGTTGGGAGCAATCGGTATGAAGAAGAGACTCGGCGCTGCCTTGAGCGGCGTATGCGGCATGGGTGTAGCTGCATTGTTTGGTGCTGCCATGATGACAGCAAGCGCAACGCCTGCAGCGGCGCAGTCGGCCACATCGTGTAATGGCGGCAACGTCTCTGGCTTCAACCGCACAGCGCCAGCCGGCGGGGCAGCGAATGTCAATCAGAGCGGTACTTTCTTTGTCGGGGATGTGATCACTGCCACTGCCACCGGGATCATTCTGTCTGTGGCATTCGATGTGAATCCTGGCAGCAATCTGCTGCTTTTCCTCAACAATACGACCGGGTCAGGAAGCTTCACGTTTCCTTCTTCCGGCACCTTCACCATTACCGGCGCGGTCAATGCGGCCGGTGGTGGATCAGCTAGCGTTGCTTTCACCTGCGTATCTGCCGCGGGCGCCTCGGGAAGTAATGGCACGACTTCGCAAAACACTGAAGAGACGCTCGATAATGCTGATGCGATCAATCAGGCGATTGAAGAAGAAGCCGCCCGAGAACTGATTGAGGACGGGTCTGAACTTGATCCGGACCCGTTGCCTGGCGGCACCCTGACCGAAGAGGAAGAGTGGCGGATCAAAAAGCGACTTGAGAAAATTGCTGAGCGCCGTAAGGAGCTTGGTGATCAGGTGAAAGCCGCTGACGACAGCTTGAGGGACTTGGCAAAGGCGAGAGGGTCCGCCCGTGACGATACTGAGGATAAGACCGCAAAAAATCCGGCTGAACTGGCGGCTGAAATCTTCTTTGATCCTGTGAAAGCGCGAAATGAAGGGGCCTATCAGCGCCGCCTTGAGCAAATCAGTGAGGCGGAAGAAGGAATCCAATCTGAGCGCATTGATGCAATGGACGAACTGCAGGAACTTTATGAAGAAGCGCAGTCTCTCGAAGCA
>JBCBUN010000227.1:0-270 GCA_039818145.1 Pseudomonadota bacterium | reverse complement strand
GGCTGACAGATTCGAGCGCGAGTTCCAGGATATTGTCAGACACTTTGATGAAGCGACTGAAGGGCCGGACGTTCAGGAACTGTCTTTCGACCGTACGCTGACTAACAAGACGGTTGCCTGGGTTCGGGCTTCCTACACGCGATACAAGCAAGGCGATGCGACCCAACAAAAGGGTGATACGGTCGTTGCGGCCGTCGGAATCCACCATGACTTCTGGGAGGACATCCGGCTTGGTACGTTTGTGACGACCAAGTGGTCCGACGTCGAGGC
>JBCBUN010000226.1:0-4033 GCA_039818145.1 Pseudomonadota bacterium | reverse complement strand
CGATACCGCTCACGCTGCTGGGCGGTTTTTGTGTCAAAGCAATGCGGGCAGGAAACCCCATGGACAAATTTCTCTGAAGCTCGCTCTTCCGCATTGAGAGGCATGCGGCACGCATAGCATTGTCCGTAGTCGCTTTCTTTCAGGCCATGGCCGACGGCCACACGCTGATCGAAAAGGAAACAGTCGCCGTTCCAGCTGCTGTCTTCTTCAGGCACATTTTCAAGATACTTGAGGATGCCGCCCTTGAGGTGATGCACATCCTCAAACCCCTGCGCCTTCACATAAGCAGTGGCCTTCTCGCAGCGGATACCACCTGTGCAGAACATCGCTATCTTCGGCTGCTCGCCGGTATCCTTGCGCAGGTTCTTGGCAAAATCGTCAAACCAAGTCGGAAAGTCACGGAATGTCTCCGTATCCGGATTAATCGCGCCTTCAAAAGTGCCGATCGCTACCTCATACGCATTGCGCGTGTCGATGACGATGGTATCGGGATCACCGATCATCTCATTCCATGCAAGCGGATCGACATACTCACCCTTGGCGCGCGCAGCATCGATGCCCTCCACGCCCATGGTCACGATTTCCTTCTTCAGACGAACCTTCATGCGCAGGAAAGGCATCTCGGTGGCCGCGGAGTACTTGACCTCAAGGTCCGTGAACTGAGGCAGCGATTTCAGATAGGCGACCGTCTTGTCTATGCCGTCAGGCGTGCCGGCAACTGTTCCGTTGATACCTTCAGGCGCCAGCAGGATGGTGCCCATAAGACCGTTCGATTTGCAGACATCCGCGATGTCCGGGCGAAGGCCGGCAGGATCTTTAACAACCGCGAAATGATACAGGGCTGCAACTTTGTAAGGCGAGTTGGCTTCAGTCATACCGGTACTCTTATCAGGTCTTGGCCGGAACCGCCGAGATGATCACGATGGCCTGAGCCAAAGGCATGTCATCGGTGATTGTCAGGTGAATCTGCGCCACCATGCCCTCAGGGGTCATGCGTTCAAGATGGCCCAGCGCACCGCCGGTCAACACCATGGTCGGCTTGCCACTGCGCAGATTGGCAACACCCATGTCCCGCCAATAGGTGCCCTGTCGCAGACCAGTCCCGAGCGCCTTTGAACAGGCTTCTTTCGCAGCAAACCGTTTTGCATAGGAGGCGGCCCGCTGCAGGCGACGCTCAGACTTTGCCTGCTCGATATCGGTAAAAATGCGCTGGATGAACCGATCGCCGAAACGCTCAAGCGTCTTCTCGATGCGGCGAATGTCGATCAGGTCGTTTCCGATGCCAAGGATCATGTCCGCCTCACGCAATTGCCGTAGTTGAAGACGCGCGCGCCTGATCCATCATGGAGCGCATGCGCCGGATGGTTGAATCAAGGCCGCCAAAAATCGCCTCGCCAATCAGGAAGTGACCAATGTTGAGTTCAACGAGTTCCGGTATCGCAGCAATCGCGCCGACGCCGTCAAATGTAATGCCATGGCCCGCATGCATTTCCAGACCCATGTCGTGGCCCTCGCGGGCGGCCTGCTGCAGGCGCGCAAGTTCTTCCGCGGCCTTCTCCTGGTCGCCATCATTCAACGCGTCACAATATGAGCCCGTATGAAGCTCCACCACTTGCGCACCCATGGCCTTGGCTACCGCCAGCTGCACCCGATCCGGATTGACGAACAGCGAGACACGGATTTTGGCGTCAACAAGCTCGCTCACATAAGGCGCCAGTTGATTGTGCTGTGCAGCGGCATCAAGTCCGCCCTCTGTCGTCAGCTCTTCGCGACGCTCGGGCACCAGGCAACAGGCATGCGGCTTATGCTTGAGCGCAATCTCAAGCATCTCTTCAGTTGCTGCCATTTCAAGATTGAGCGGCAACTCAAGCGTGTCCATCAGCCGGTCAATATCACCATCGGAAATATGCCGGCGATCTTCGCGCAAATGCGCTGTGATCCCGTTGGCTCCAGCCTTGGCAGCAATCTCGGCCGCGCGCACAGGGTCGGGATGCTGCCCTCCCCGCGCATTTCGGATGGTGGCCACATGATCAATATTGACGCCAAGGCGAAGTGTGTTTGTGCTCATAGGCCCAAAAATGGTGCGCCCCGCCCCCAAAGTAAAGTTTTCAGCACGCTGTCCAGCTATGCGATCCCTAGGCTTTGAGGTTACGGCTGCCCGGTTTAACCGCGGGAATGGCTGCCAGCGCCTCCGGCAACTCGTCTGGGGCGTAGCTCGGCACATCAAGCTGGGCCAGCGGGACAAGCGGCACGCCAAGATCCGCCTTGCCACCTGACCGATCCACAAAGCAGGCAGCCGCGACAGGATTACCCCCTGCTTCACGGATCGCCGCAAGGCACTCCCGTGAGGACAGGCCAGTGGTCACAATGTCTTCCACCATCAAGACTCGCTCGCCGGGCTGCAGGACAAAATTACGCCGGAAGACAAATTCGCCCTCTTCGCGCTCTGTAAACATGGAGCGCAGGCCAAGCTGTCGGGCCATTTCGTAACCGGGAATGATGCCGCCAACCGCAGGCGCAACGACCACATCAATCGTACCGTCGACCTGAGAGCGAACTTTCGCCGCAAGTGCCGAAGCGAGTTTCTCGGTTCGGGCCGGGTCCATGAAGACCTTGTTCTTTTCGAGATAGGTATCTGAGTGACGACCTGACGAAAGAACGAAATGCCCCTGAAGCAGGGCACCGGCGGCCCGAAATTCATCAAGGACCTGATCTAGGCTGAGTGTTGAATCTGTCATGAGTCGCTGAATAGCAAACCGCACGGCAGCTGCAAATAGCCCTATCCGTAGACCCGGGTTGCAGCAGACACGCATTTAAGCGCCCGCAAGCCGGTCAGCAGGCGTTCGAGATGCTTTGCACCCTCAACACCAATATCCACCACCATCTCGTAGAAGTCAGACTTCCGGTCCGTGGTGATCAGGTTTTCGATGTTCGCACCGTATTTGCCGGTAATGGTTGCGACTTCACCAAGCGCGCCCGGCGTGTTGGCCAAGGTCAGAATAACCCTGGCTGGAAATAGCCTGTGTTCTTCCGGGTCGATATCCCAGGCCAGGTCAATCCACCGGTCCGGTTCATCATCAAATTCAGCAAGTGAAGGACTGTCGATCCTGAAGACTTCAACGCCCCGGCCTTGCTGAACAATGCCCACAACCCTGTCTCCCGGGATCGGCATGGAGACATCAGACAGGGTAACACCGGTGCCTGGCCCTGCTCCCGTAATCGGAACGGCATCCGGACGACGGCGGGGCACGCTGCCTTCCTGACGGGCCTTGCCTGCTGCTGCTGCAACCTTCGCCCCTTTGATCTTTGGTCGTCGTGACACCGTTTCCGGCGTGAAGTGCTTGGTCATGATCTGCACGACACTGTCCACACTCAAGGTGGATCGTCCGACCTGCTCAAACAGATTATCGAGCGAGACTGTCTGCATGTCATGCAGGGCAACCTCCAAAGCGGCCTCGTCGCGCGGCAGGCCTTCAGCCCGCAAAGCAGCCTCAACGATGCCGCGTCCCAGCCGGATATGCTCCCCACGCTCTGCTCGACGCCGATGCGCGCGAATGGAAGCGCGGGCCTTGCCCGTCTTGACGATGTCTTCCCAGCCCGGCGGCGGCACTTGCTGCTCGGTAGCAATGATCTCGACTTCATCGCCATTGCGCAGCGCCGAGCGCAAGGGCACATGGCGGCCATTGACCTGAGCCCCCACACACCTATCGCCAATGTCCGTATGCACCGCATAGGCAAAATCAATGGGAGTGGCACCACGCGGCAGCGCGATCAGCCGGCCTTTCGGCGTAAAGCAGAAGACCTGATCCTGGAACATCTCCAGCTTTGTGTGCTCAAGGAATTCCTCTGGTGTCGCGCCGTGCTCCAGCAGCTCAACCACCTGTCGCAGCCAGCGGAACGGCGCAACAAGTTCATCAGAGGCAGCAATGTTCTTCTTCGGTCCGTTCTCGACATAGTCCTTGTAGAACCAGTGCGCGGCCACGCCGTACTCGGCGCGGCGGTGCATCTCGTGGGTGCGGATCTGGATCTCCAC
>JBCBUN010000225.1:0-4040 GCA_039818145.1 Pseudomonadota bacterium | reverse complement strand
GACTATCCAGAAATAGCCCGTTGTGGATCTCCACATTCATAAAGCCCCACCAGACCACCATTGCGATTCGTCGCATCGTGGGGAGAGTAGCCAAGTAGGTTTTGCACGTTGATAGGCAGCGTCCGAACCGTTGTCAGCGGAATATTGAGGAAACTGTTTTCGACGGTTCGCAGCCACCCCGCACAATAGGAGATGGATAGCGCCCGACGTCGAGCGGTGCTGGCATTCTCACCGCCTCCATGGATCACATCACCTCGGAAAAGCAGCGCATCACCACGCTTCATGACGGCACGCGCATATTCGTCCCGTGTCGGGCGGCGTCCCTCATCCCAGTTCCAGCTACCCGGTGCCACATGGGTTGCGCCATTTTCAGTCGTGAAATCGTCAAGTGCATAGATTGCATTGACCAGCATCGGTGATGAGCCGAGCGGCAGGGCGGGCCATGAGTCCGTGTCGCGATGCGGAAACTGAGCTGGCTCACCGGGTTCTATCTGTATCAGCTCGCCGGCGTTCAGCAGCACAGAGTTTGCCACACCGCCCATCATCCGTTCCGCCCAGCTGACAATCTGTGTATCGCCAATCAACTCCGCCGTGCTGGCAACCTTCTCAACAAGGCCATGCAGACGGATCGTCCGCTTGCCCAGAAACATGTCATACGTTCCTGACCCGCTCTGTGGCCCTCCGGAGCCTTCGTTGCCCAGGAGGTAACGGTCAATGTCCTTGTCCAGGGCTACAAGGCGCGCTTCGTCCAAGACGCTTTTCACTATGGCACCCCCTACGTCGCGAACTGCCGCATCAATCGCTGGCCAGTCATAGGGTGCTGCAAATTCAGGAAGTGTGTTTGGCGCAACAGCCGGTGCAGGAGTATCGGCACCGGCCTCGTCAGATTCGACGTCCACGGGAATCGGATCGGCATAGGAAATTACCCACCATGCGCCGCCATCCGGCCCTGTTGTCTCAGGCCCATAGGCATGGCCCGCCCGCGTCCAGCGCAAATCCCCGGCGCGATAGGTTCCCTCACCCTCAATATGATGCTCACCCTTTGTGTACACATACAGCACATCCGCATGATGGTAGTGGCGTGCGCGTGTCTTGTGTGGCGGGTCCTCGACCATGAAGACATAGGGGCGACCCTCCTGCCCAAGTGCGTCAGGAAACAGAAAGACGTCACCAGAGCCGGTCGTCGGGTCGGTAATGCTGTCTACGGTCTCGATATCAAATTTCAGTGCATCAACCATTCTTGAAAACTCCTCTTGTCACGAAATGTAACGGTTGTTATATAACAAATGTTACGAGTCAAGGAGCGAGAATGCCAAAGTCAGTTGATCCGCTTGAGCGGCAGGAAGAATTCATCACCGCGAGTTGGAACGTCATCGCGCGCGAGGGGCTGGCGGCCGCGTCCCTGCGCCGGGTTGCGGCTGAAGCAGGCTGCACCACCGGCTCGCTGACCCATTACTTCTCTGATCGTCAGGCATTGCTGACAGCTACCTTGCGTCAGGCGCATTTTGCTGCGGGCATGCGCATGCAACATGCAGCACAGGATGCTTCGACAGACTTCGAGCGTCTGCGTGCGGTTCTGCTTGAATCGCTGCCCCTGGACGCGACCAGACTTCGCGAGTGGAAGGTGTGGCTATGTTTCTGGGGTGCCGCCATGAATGACGACGAGCTCTCCAATGAAGATGCCCGTCGGTATTCGGAATGGCGCAAACTTCTGCGCACTCTGATTGCGCCGCTTCATGATGACCCGAAAGAGGAAAGTCACCTCCTCATGTCCATGATTGACGGCCTGGGGCTGCAGCTTGCCCGCAGCCGCCAAACAGGCGCGGCACTGGCTCGTCAGCAAAAGGCCTGCGCTGCAGCGTTGGACGCTTACCTCACACGTTTCCAGATCTGAGAGTTGCCCATGTCACGTAGTCTCGCGATTGCAATTTCCGTTACCGATGTCCTGTTTATGACCTATTGGGGCATTGCGCTTCTGGCCCTGTTCGGCGTGTTCTCCCTGCCACCGGACATGATGTACGGAGATTACCTCAATCCGCGTGTTGTGGCATGGAATTGGTCCTTCTTCCCGCTCGACCTGATCTTCTCAATCTTCGGATTCCTGGCCATCTCCGCCGCGCGACGTGGCGATCCGATCTGGCGGCCCTGTGCCCTCGTGTCACTAGTACTCACCATGACGGCCGGTGGTATGGCCGTGGCCTACTGGATCATCCTGGTTGAGTTTGATCCATCATGGTTTCTGCCTAACCTTGTTCTGTTCGTGTGGCCGCTCTTCTTCATGCGCGGATTGATCACAGGCATGGCGGCGCAGCCTGTTTAGTTTATACCTTCGCGGGGGCGGGCTGAGTGTCGGCAATCACCGTGCCCAGGGCCTCAAAGTCAGCCTTGAAGGGGGATGTCTTGCGAAAGGCCAGACCCACAAGGCGTGAGGGCTCTGGATTTTCAAACCGCATGACGCGTACATGATTGCGCGCAGCTTCAAGACCCACACTCATTTCCGGCAGCAGTGTCTGCCCCATGCCGCTGGCCACCATCTGCACAAGGGTAGACAGACTGGACGCTCCGAAGGAATCCGCATTGTCCGTGCTGCGCAGGGAACAAAAGCTCAGGGCCTGCTCCCGCAGACAATGCCCTTCTTCCAGCAACAGCAGCGGCGCATCATCAAGCGCGTCAGTGCGGGCGCGTTTGCGCCTGGGGGCGGGAGCATCCGCTGCTGTCGCCAGCAGGAACCGATCCTCAAACAGTGCGATCGTTTCAAGGCCCGCGGCGTCCACCGGCAGCGCCAGCAGCGCCACATCCAGGGTGCCGTCCTCAAGCTGTGCCAGCAGATACTCGGTCAGGGTTTCGCGGATACGCAATTCCAGATGCGGATAGCGCGCCTGCAGTTCCGGCAGAACGGCGGGCAACAGATAGGGCGCAATGGACGGGATGACCCCCAGCCGCAGCCGCCCGGTCAAAACCCCCCGCCGCTGGGACGCAAAGTCCGACAGCCCGTCTATCTGCTGCAGAATGGCAGCCGCCCGCGCTGCAATCTCCTCGCCCGCATCGGTCAGCCGGATCGTCCGGCCGCGCTCCACAAGCGCCACGCCAAGCTCGCGCTCCATTTCCTGTATCTGCATCGACAGGGCGGGCTGCGTCACCGCGCGGTCTTCCGCCGCACGCCCGAAATGCTTCAGGCGCGCCACCGCATCAAAATATGAAAGCTGTTTGGTTGAGATCATTGTCATAAGGTAATCTGATCAACATCAACAGTAAATACGATTGGAGCTTATTTTCGAGGGTGGATACATTTGTGTCACCGGCCCACGCAATGATGGGCCACCCTGTTTGGAGGAACGACTTATGAGTGACGCACAAGCATCCGGCTGCCCCTTCCACGGCGGCGCCAGCGGCGCGGCAGCCAGCACGCGGTCCAACCGTGACTGGTGGCCAAACCAGCTCAACCTCAAAATCCTGCACCAGAACGCCCCGGCGTCCGATCCCATGGATCCGGATTTCGACTATGCCGAAGCGTTCAAGTCGCTGGACTACGACGCACTGAAAAAAGACCTGACCGCCTTGATGACCGACAGCCAGGACTGGTGGCCGGCTGACTACGGCAATTATGGCGGGCTGTTCATCCGCATGACCTGGCACGCCGCAGGCACCTACCGCACCGGTGATGGCCGTGGCGGCGCTGGCACCGGCATGCAGCGCTTTGCCCCGCTCAACTCCTGGCCCGACAACGGCAACCTCGACAAGGCCCGCCGCCTGCTGTGGCCGATCAAGCAGAAGTACGGCAACAAGATTTCCTGGGCAGACCTTCTGGTGCTCGCCGGTAACGTCGCCATCGAGAGCATGGGCGGCAAGACCTTCGGCTTCGGAGGCGGCCGCGTGGACGTCTATGAGCCGGAAGAAGACACCTATTGGGGTCGTGAAACCGAATGGCTGATCGGTAGCGACAATCCTGAAAGCCGCTATGGCGGTGGCCGCGACCTCGACAGCCATTCGGTTTCACGACCCCAATAGGTGTCTTCTTCCGGCTCATAGACGTCCACGCG